>NZ_RAWL01000036.1:0-35039 GCF_003668885.1 Corallococcus sp. AB049A
GTTCCTCCATGGGGGGTCCCCTCGTCTCCACTCATGTCGTCGGACCCACTCGGAGTCGATCCGGAGCCGCCGGTGCCGCCCCCCTCCGAGCCTTCGCCCTTCGTGGTCTTGCAACCCGCCCCCACGAGCAGCGCCGACGCGAGCGTCCCCAGCAGGACTGCCTTGAATGCCTTCATTGCATGCTCCCCCTTGATGAACCGGGGCTGAAGGTCGAGGGACGCCTCTCAGGGAACCACTGCCCTTGGGGCTGGGCATGGCATCAGGAACGTGCACAACCCATGCGACGAAGAGGCAGCACGGCGCCAGGGCCCTGGACCTCCGGGCCGGGCCTCGCCCGGTGGAAGACGCACCTCTAGAATGCCCGGGCCGTTCAACCTGGGAGGTCGTACATGCGCAAGGGAATCGTGAAGTGGGTGTTCATGCTGGGCGTCGTGGCCGGTGGCGCCGCCGGGACGCTGATGCCCGCCAGCTCCGAAGCCAGCGGCATCTGCCCCGACATCTGCATGAACGAGGACTGCTCGTGCTTCCGCCAGTGTGGCCTGGCCGGCGCTCGCCAGTGCCTGTGTTCGGACGTCACCATCTGCCAGTAGGCCCCGGCGGATGAACCACGGCCGGGCCCTCGTCGGGGGCCCGGCCGTACGCCATGACTCAGAGCGCGACGCGGACGATGGCCGTCCCCGCGGTGCCATCCGCGTTCACGACGTCCGTGTCCAGATAGAACGTGGGCGGGTTGTCACGCACGATGCTCATGGGCCCGGGCGCGCCGTCCAGCCGGCCCAGGTCGACCCGCCGGAACCGGTCCCACGTCCACAGGTGGCTCCGGGCGATTCCATCCGCCTCGAACACCTGCTGGTGGAACACCACGCGCGACTTGTCGGGGAGGAACTGGATGGGCGCGCTCGGATAGGGCGCGTCCAGGTACAGCGACCAGAACTCGTCTTCCCGTCGCCATTCCAGCCGGTGGAGCTGGCCCTGTTCACCGTAGAGCCCCACCGAGTTCTTGAGGTCCTGGCTGAGGATGGGACCCAAGACCCTGCCGGACTCTGACTCGGAA
Organism: Corallococcus sp. AB049A; assembly: GCF_003668885.1. NCBI lineage: Bacteria > Pseudomonadati > Myxococcota > Myxococcia > Myxococcales > Myxococcaceae > Corallococcus > Corallococcus sp. AB049A. The sequence continues at coordinate 1,055 of NZ_RAWL01000036.1, forward strand.
TAGAGCCACGCGCCTTCGCTGTCCCGGTAGCTGGGACTGGGCTGCGGGCATCGGATCTGGAGGCAGGGGTCCGGCCGGCACCACATCGCGAGCTGGCCCTGCAACGTGGCGGGGTAGCAGCTGTCGCCGCCGAGGGATGACGAGCAGCCCTGCGCTCCGCACGCATACGTCCGATGACTCTTGGGCACGCCCTGCGGAGTGCCCATGTAGATGTCCTCCGAGCCGACATAGACCCGCTCTTCGCTCAGCATGAAGGCATGGGTGGAGATCCAGCTCTGGAAGTCGGCGTGCTCGATGACCTGTTCCCACACCTGCGCGCCCGTGGCGCTGTCGAACAGGCGCACGTGATCATGCTCCGCCCAGCCGTAGCGGGTCATCGCGGGCGACACGAAGGAATGCCCCGGGAGCTCTCCCAGGTCCTTCACCGCGCCAGTGGGCACGTCAATCAACCAGCGGTGTGCGCCATTCTGCAGTGACAGCGTCGTGCCACCGCGCCGCAGCGCCGGCGTCCCGCCCTGCACCTGGAGGAGCGTCTGGAGCACGCAGTCACCGGGCAGGCAGGTTGGAATCCTCGCCACGCGCACGGCGGAGGCGCCCGTGCCGTCCTGTTCGAGGAAGGCCACGAAGCTCTGGCCCCCGTCATGGAGCACCGGCCCCCGGGCCTTCTGGCTGAGCACGATGGCCTCCGGCGTGCCGCGCCGCCAGAGCCACACCGTCCGCATCCCGTCCGCCTCCGCGCTCCACATCACCGTGGTCTGGCCGTCGCCCGTGATGTCCGCGCCTTCCGCCGCGTCCGCGATGCGCACGGGTGCGCCATCCGGGAGGTCCTGCGCGTAGGTGCCGTCCGCCCGGATGGACAGCAGCACGCGCTGTGCCGCATCCACCTGGAGCAGGCGGGCTTCGCGCGCCATGGCCGGAAGGGGCGGCGTCTCCTTCTCCCCCTCCACGGGCGGCGGATCCACGGGGTCGCGGCAATGCGCGGCGCCCAGGCCCGCCAGCAACAGTCCCAGCAGCGTCCACGTTCGTCTTTGAGCAGTCACTGGGTGTTCTCCTACGGCTGGAGCCGGATCCGGGCGATATGGGAATAGTTGCGGTCCGCCGCCTCGACGTTCACGTACAGCGTGGTCGGGGAGGCGCGCACCACGGGAAGAGACGAGGGCGGGCTCGGCAGGGCCAGCTCGTCCTTCAGCGCGGTTCCGTCCCAGGTCCACAAGCGGGTTTCACTCACGCCATCCGAACGCGTCAGCCTCTGGGCGAACACCACGCGCTCCGCGCCCGGCAGGAAGGTGCAGATGTTCGTGTCCAGATAACCCTGCAGCGCCAGCTCGCGGCCGCCCTCTGGCCGGTTCCAGATCAACCTGTCGGAGGATGAGTCGCGATAGAGCGAGACGTTCTGCGTCAGGTCCGCGCTGAAGGCCGGTTGAGGCTGGCGGGCGCCGGTGCTGGACGTGTTCGAGAGCAGCCGCATGGAGGCATCGAAGTAGAGGGAGTTGTACTCGCATCCGTACGGACCGCACCGCACCTGGCGGCTGCAGCTCACGAGGTCCCCGCGGCCCGCCAGCCCACAGTTCCCGTCCCCGCCATCGAGGCCCCGGCACGACGTCGCATCACAGGTGAGGGTCGCGCGCACGAGCGGAATGGAGCCGGGCGGCGGCGGCTCGTAGATGTTGACGACCAGGAGCTTCGCGTCGGTCATCACCGCGGCGCCGACCTTCCAGCCCGCGCGCGACACGTCCTGCGCCCAGGGGCGCTCCCACTGGAGGGTGCGGGTGGCGGTGTCGAACACCTGGAGGTGCCCGGCCCCGTCGAACAGGATGTAGTGCGCGCCATCCGGAGAGAGCGTGGGCGGCTCCGGCTGCGGCCCCAGCTCCGTCACGGCGCCGGACGGCACGTCGATGAGCCAGCCCTGCTTCGCGTCGAACGCGAGCACGGTCTTCCCTCCCACCTGGAGCGACAGCAGGTTTCCGGGGACCTCGAGCACCGTCCGCAAGGGGCAGGCCTGCTGGGTGCAGGTGGCCGTGTCCATCACGCGCAGTGAGGTCGTTCCCGCGTCGGTTTCGGTGAAGGCCAGATAGCTCAGCGCCCGGTCATGAACGGCGTCACCGGTGGAGCGTGTGGTGAAGGGAATGCCGGCGCCTGAACCGGGGCGCCAGAGCCACCGGGTCCGGGCCTGTGCTCCATCGGGCGCGCTCCAGAGCAGCACCACGCTGCCGTCCTGCGCGAGCGTGGCCCCTTGCGCCGGATCGCTGATGCGCGTGTCCACGCCCAGGGGGAGCAACTTCGCGTACGTGCCAGAGTCGTTCTGGTCCGTGAACAGCAGGAAGCGCTGCCGCTCGTCCACGCCCAGCAGCCGCGCGTTCTCCCGCAGCACCTCGAGCCTCGGGACTTCCTGTGTGTCCGGGCCCGGATCCTTCGTGCCGCACGAGGCCATTCCCAATCCCAGGAAAAACAGCGCCGTGGCCCGTGAGAGCATTTCTCTCCAACTGACTGTCATGGGGACTCCCCCTCGAATTCAAGGATGCCGCCGGCCCGGCACCCTCTTTCCCAATCACTATCACATCCGAGCGGGTAGCGTGTCCCCATGCTCCTCATTCAGGAAGAATTCCTCTCGCGCGCGGAGGCCGTGCGCGCACGGCTCGACGGTGCGACCCTCGAAGCGCTCTCCCACCACGGGGACCCTGAGGTCTCGGAGCTCGCGAGCAATTTCCGCGACCCGCGCATGGAGCCGTCCCAGCTCATCCAGGCGCTGTGCCCCGGTCCCCTGTCGCCCGTCGGCTTCGCGGCCGTGGTGATGCGCGAGCTGCTGGCGCCCGAGGACGCGGTGCTCGAAGGGACCGTCTCCGAGGCCCGGGTCATCACCGGCAACGCGAGGGCTTCCGGTCCGCTGCGTGTCGAGGCGCCCCTCGTCGTCCTCGGCGACCTGGAGGTGGCGGGCGTGCTGGAGGACTGCGGGCCGGACTCGACGGTCGTGGTCCTGGGCCGCTGCACGGCGTGGGGGCTCCAGACGTCGGGGAACTTCCTGGTGCTCGGGGACCTGGTGGTCCGCGACGCCATCCAGGGCATCCACAACGACGAAAGCCTCATCGTGGCGGGCGACCTCACCACGCGCTTCCTCGACGAGAACGACCACGACGTCGCCTGTTACGGCAAAGCCCACACCGAGCACCACCTGGAGAACGGCCGCTCCGGAGAGACGGCCGCATCGCTCGCGTCCACCTTCCTCCTGCCGGAGCTGTGGGACATCGACCTGGGGGAGCTCAACCACGACGTGCTCTTCGAGCGCATCCAGAAGGGCGAACCCGTCTTCACCGCGACGCTCCAGCCCCGGCGGGTCCGCGAGCCGGATGCGCCCACCGCCGAGGAGCTCCAGGGCCTGGACATCGCCGGCATCGTGGCGCGGGCGCCGGAGGACGCGCACGCGAAGGACGTCGTCTACGCCCAGCGCAAGACAGGCGAGGTATGGCTGACGCGCCCGGGGATCCGGGCGATGCAGATCTTCGACGGGAACCGGTTCCTCGGACAGGAGCCGCAGCCGGCCCTGGACGTGAAGCAGCGGGCCTCCGAGCGCGTCACCTTCTGGCGCAAGCGCGGGGACCTGTTCCTGGAGGTGGAGCGCTTCGGCGCCGTCGTGCAGCTGCACGCGGGCTACAACAACGGGTCGATGCGCACGTTCCGCCTGGCCTTTGAGACCTCCGATGCCGCCGCGCGGGAACTCCGGCGGCTGGAGTCCCGCTACGCGGAGGACTTCGTGCGCGTCACGACCGGGGTGCCCGGCCGGGGTCCGCTGGAGCGGGAGCTCGCGAACTACAGCGGGCCCAAGGCGCAGTACACGTCCGCCATCGTGGAAGGCACCACGCTGGTCACCCGCGAAGGCGAGCGCCAGCAGTTCGATGACGAGGCCTCCGCGCTGGGCGCGCTCGAGGAGTGGCTCGCCTCGAAGCGCCAGGCGGGGTTCGACCTGAAGATCCTGGAGTGGAAGCCCTATGGCCTGCTGGGCAGCCGCTAGCTAGCCGTAGTGCGCCGCGTACTGCTGCCGGAGGACGAACTTCTGGGCCTTGCCGGTGCTCGTCTGCGGCATGGCCAGCAGCAGGACGATGGCCTTCGGCACCTCGAAGCCCCCGAGGTGCTGCCGGCAGTGGGCGTGGATCTCCGCATCCGTCGCGGTGGCGCCGGGCTTGAGCACGACGAAGCCCGTCACCGCCTCCGTCCAACGCGCGTGCGGCAGGCCCACCACGGCGGCCTGGAGCACGGCGGGATGCCGCAGGAGGACCTCCTCGACCTTGATGGACGGGACGTTCTCTCCGCCCGTCTTGATCATGTCCTTCTTGCGGTCCACGAAGAGCAGCTGGCCGTCGGCGTCGAACATGCCCAGGTCGCCGGTGTGGTGCCAGCCGAACGCGCTCGCCCGCGCGGTCGCCTCCGGGTCCTTGTAGTAGCCCAGCATCACGTTCGGCCCGCGGTGGACGATCTCCCCCACCTCGCCGCGCCCGAGCAGCCGGCCGTCGTCGTCCATGATGGCCGTCTCGTTCGTCACCACCGAGTCGCCCCAGTACGAGCCGAAGCGCTTGAGCTGCTGCTCCGGCTTGAACATGGTCGTCGCCGGGTACATCTCCGTCTGCCCCGACGCGAGCGCGAAGCCGCCCGGGCAGAGGTGCTCGATGAGCTCCACCAGCAGCGTGCGCGCCATGGGCGCCATCACGTAGAGGCACAGGCGCAGGCTGGACAGCTTCGTGGCCGGACGCGCCGGGTGCGCCAGCATCGCGCCGTACATCACCGGCAGGCCCAGCAGGAACGTGATGCCGCGCTGCTCGATGGTCGCGAGCATCGCCCCCGGGTCGAACGCCCGTCGCACGACGACGGCCGCTCCGGCCAGCAGGAACGTCATCACGATGGCGTGCTGCGCGCAGTGGAACATGGGCAGCACGCAGAGGGTGGAGTCCCTCGCCCGCATGCCCAGCTCGAACAGGTTCCCGCTCAGCGCCGCGTGCACCGACGCGTGCGAGTGCATCACGCCCTTCTGCTGCCCGGTGGTGCCGCTGGTGTACATGATCTGCGCCATCTGGCCGCTGCGGATGTCCACCTCCGGCAGCGTGCCGGGCTGGCCCTGGAGCGTGTCCAGGAACGCGACCGTGTCCCCGCCCGGCGCCGCCTGTCCCTCCGGAACGCAGACGATGAGGCGGGTGCCCAGCGCATCGAACATCGCCTTGAGCCCGGGCTTCGCGAGGAACTCCGCGTCGACGACGGCGTGGGTCGCCTCCGCGTGTTCGAGGATGTACCGGATGCCCTCCACGGAGAGGCCGGTGTTGATGGGCACCCAGACGAGCCCTGACTTGTAGATGCCCACGAACGCGGTGACCATCTGCGCCGAGTTGCCGCAGAGCATGGCGACGCGCGCGCCCTGCGCCAGCCTCTGCCCGAGCAGGTGGTGCGCGAACGCGTTCGAGCGCCGGTCAAGCTCCGCGTAGGAGAGCTCCAGCTCCCCGTCGACGAGCGCCGTCCGCTCCGGCCAGCGCAACGCCGACCGGTGGACGATGTCTCCCAGCGAGATGCGGCTGATGCGCGGGGACTGCGCTTCCTGGGTCACGGACATCGTGGGCATCCTTTCTCGTCTACTTGGCAGCGGCCCAGGCGGGAGGCCGGCGCTCCAGGAAGGCGATCATGCCCTCCTGGGCTTCTTCGGAGGCGAACAGCCGGCCGGAGAGCGCCACCATCGCATCGCCCCCAGCGTCGATGCGCGCGCGCAGGCCGGCGGAGACCAGCTGCTTCGTCTCGCGCAGGCCCTGCGGCGACGACACGCGGAAGGTCTCCAGGATCTGCTCCACGGCGCCCTCCAGCGACGCGTCCGGCACCGCGGAGGTGATGAGCCCGATGCGCGCGGCCTCGGCGGCGTCGAAGGCCTCGCCGGTGAGGAAGTAGCGGCTCGCGGCCCGGCTGGTCAGGTGTGGCAGCGTGGTGAGGGAGATGACCGCGGGCGTCACGCCGATGCGCGCCTCCGTGAAGGCGAACTTCACGGACTCGGCGACGACCGCCACGTCGCAAGCGCCCACGATGCCGATGCCCCCGGCCCGCACCTGCCCGGCCACCTTCGCCACGACGGGCTGGGGCAGCGTGACGATCGTGCGCAGGACATCGAGCAGCACGGCCGGAGCCTTCGCGGCGCCGCCGTCCGCCATCTCCGAGAGGTCCGCGCCCGCGCAGAACGCGGGACCGGTGGCCGCGAGGACGACCGCGCGCACCTCCGGGTCCACCGCCACTGCGCGCAGCCGCTCCAGCAGTTGAGTCACCAGCGCGCGCGACAGCGCGTTGCGATTCTTGGGCGAGTCCAGCGTGAGGGTGGCGACGCCGCGAGAGACTTCGTACCGGACGAGCGATGCTTCACTCATGCTGCCTCCTTCGCTTCAGGGGAGACGACCGCGACGACGTGCCGTGCCGGCACCTGCGCCCCGACCGTGACGTTCACCGCCGTGACCACGCCATCCGTGGGCGCGATGAGGGACGACTCCATCTTCATCGCTTCGAGCACCACCAGCACGTCGCCCTTCTTCACCGTCGCGCCGACCTCCGTGCTCACCCGGATGATGCGGCCGTCCATGGGCGCGCGCAGGCGGCCGTCGCTGGCGCGCTCGCGTTCGGAGGGCAGCCGGAAGGAGACGTCGCGAAGCTGCCGCGTGATGCCGTCGAGCGAGCTCCACAACGTCGCCCCCGCGCGCCGGTAGCGGACCGGGCGGCGGCGCCCTGACACCTCGACCTCGACGCGACCGGCGTCCAAGCCGCGCAGTGAGAGCGCGACCGCCGTGTCCCCGATGCGGACGTCATAGGCCTCCGGCCCGGCAGGGCGGACCGAAGCGCGGAACTCCGAGGCCCCGTCATGCAGGACGACCGGCACCGGCAAGGCGGAGGAGCTGCTCCAGCCCGTGAGCGCCGCGTCGAAGCCTCCCTTCCGGGACAGCGCCAGCGCGTCGTCATGGAAGAGCACGGCGGCCAGGATGGCCTGGTCCTCCGTGGAGCCTTGCCCGAGCGCCCCCAGCGTCTCCGGCGGCGTATGCGCGGCGACGAAGCCCGTGTCGTACCGGCCGGAGCGGAACGCCTCGTGCGCGAGCACGTGCTGGATGAAGGTGCTGTTCGTCGTGACGCCGAACACCGTCAGCTCCCGCAGCGCGGAGGCCAGCCGCTCGCGCGCCGTCTCGCGGTCCGGTCCGTGCGCGATGAGCTTCGCCTGCATGGAGTCGTAGAACGGCGTGATGTCCTGGCCTTCACGCACGCCATGGTCCACGCGGACGCCCTCCCCTTGCGGCGGCACCCACGCGAGGAGCCGGCCCGTCTGCGGGAGGAAGCCCTTCGCCGGGTCCTCGGCGCACAGGCGCGCCTCGATGGCGTGCCCGTGGAACCGGACCTCCGCCTGCGTCAGCGGGAGCGCTTCGCCGTCGGCGACGCGCAGCTGCCACTCCACCAGGTCCAGCCCGGTGATGAGCTCCGTCACCGGGTGTTCGACCTGGAGCCGCGTGTTCATCTCCATGAAGAAGAAGTCGCCGTTGGGCGCCAGCAGGAACTCGATGGTGCCCGCGCCGCGATACCCGATGGCGCGGATGGCCTGCACCGCCACGGCCCCCATGCGCTCACGCAGCTCGGGCGTGACGGCCGGGGACGGGCTCTCTTCAATCACCTTCTGATGCCGGCGCTGGACGGAGCAGTCGCGCTCGCCCAGGTGCACGGCGTTCCCGTGCTCGTCCGCGAAGACCTGCACCTCCACGTGACGCGCGCCCTCGATGGCGCGCTCCAGGATGAGCTCGCCGCTGCCAAAGGCGTTCGTCGCCTCGGAGCGCGCGGACTGGATGGCGCCCAGCAGCGCGCCCGGCTCACGCACCAGCCGCATGCCTCGCCCACCACCGCCCGCCGCCGCCTTCACCATGATGGGAAAGCCGACGCGCTGGCCCTCGCGGACCAGGGCCTCGTCGTCGAGCGATTCGCCAGGGCGCGCCGCCTCATAGCCGGGGATGCAGGGCACGTCCGCGGCCTGCATGCGCAGCTTCGCCTGCCGCTTGTTCCCCATCAGCTCGATGGCCTCCGCCGGCGGCCCGACGAAGACGAGTCCGGCTTCAGAGCACGCGCGCGCGAAGTCCTCGTTCTCCGACAGGAAGCCGTACCCCGGATGGATGGCATCCGCGCCGGACGCCTTCGCCGCGGCGATGACCCGTTCGATGGAGAGGTAGGACTCCCTGGCGGGGGGCGGCCCCAGGTGCATCGCTTCGTCCGCCAGCCGCACGTGGGGCGCGTCCCGGTCCGCGTCGGAGAAGACCGCGACCGTGCGCAGCCCCAACCGGCGGCACGTGCGCAACACACGCACGGCGATCTCACCCCGGTTCGCCACCAGCACCTTGTGGATGCGTTTCATGATTCCCCTCGCTACAGCCGGGCGACGCCGAAGGAGTTGGGCGACAGCGTGCGGCGCGAAGCCTCGTCGCACGTGGCCAGGATGAACCCGAGCACCCGCCGCGTGTCCCGGGGGTCGATGACGCCGTCGTCGAACAGCCGCGCGCTGCAGTGGAAGGCGTCGGACTCCTGATCGAACTGCTCGATGAGCGGCTTCGCCATCCCGTCCAGGAACTCCTGGTCGGGCGGCAGCCCCGCGCGCCGGGCCTTCTCCGTGGCGACGATGGTCAGCACCTTCGCCGCCTGCTCGCCGCCCATCACCGCGGTGCGCGCGTTGGGCCACGCGAAGATGAAGCGCGGGTGGAACGCACGGCCGCACATCCCGTAGTTGCCCGCGCCAAAGGCACCGCCCAGGAGAAGGGTCATCTGAGGCACGGTCGCGTTGGCCACCGCCTGAAGCATCTTCGCGCCGTGCTTCACGATGCCGCCCTGCTCCGACTGCGTGCCCACCATGTAGCCCGTGGTGTTCTGCAGGTAGACGATGGGCGTGCGCGCCTGGCAGCACAGCTGGATGAACTGTCCCGCCTTCGTCGCGCCCTTCGCCGTGATGGGCCCGTTGTTGCCAATGATGCCCACCGCCCGGCCCTCGATGCGCGCCCAGCCGCAGACGGTGAGCGCGTCGTAGTCGTCCTTGAAGGCGGAGAAGTCCGAGCCATCCACCAGCCGGGCAATCACCTCGCGGCAGTCGTACGGCTTGCGGTGGTCCATGGGCACGACGCCGCACAGCTCCTCCACCGCGTAGCGGGGAGGCTCGAACGCGGACCGCGCGGCCGCCGGCAGCGCGTCATTCCACCCGAGCGACGCGACGATTTCGCGCGCGATGCGGATGCCGTCGGCGTCGTCCTCAGCCAGATGGTCCGACGTACCGGCCACGGTGGTGTGCATCTCCGCGCCGCCCAGGTCCTCGTCCGTGGCGACCTCGCCCGTGGCCGCGAGCAGCAGCGGAGGGCCGGCGAGGAACACCTTCGCCTTGCCGCGCACCATGACGACGTGGTCGGAGAGGCCCGGGATGTACGCGCCGCCCGCGGTGCTCGAACCGTGGACGACGGTGACCTGGGGGATGCCGGCCGCGGACAGCTTCGCCTGGTTGTAGAAGGTCTCCCCACCCGGGATGAAGATCTCCTGCTGGTAGAGCAGGTTCGCCCCGCCGCTCTCCACGAGCGATACGACAGGCAGCCGGTTCTGCAGGGCAATCTCCTGCGCGCGCAGCGCCTTCTGGACGCCCCAGGGCGTCGCCGTACCGCCCTTCACGGCGGAGTTGCTGACGAACACCAGGCAGCGCACCCCGGACACGAAGCCGATGCCGATGAGGGTGTTGCCCCCCGCCAGCGAGCCGTCGGTGTCGTCGTGGTGCTTGTAGCCGCACAGCGTGGACAGCTCCAGGAAGGGCGAGCCCCGGTCGAGCAGCAGCGCCAGGCGCTCCCGCGGCAGGAGCTGCCCGCGCTGCTTGAACTTCTCGCGGGCCAGCAGCTCCGTGTCGCGCGACTTCTGCTCGATGGCGCGCAGCTCGGCGACGCGGGCGAGCATCTCCTTGCGCTGCGTGGTGAAGGTGGCGGAGGCCGGTTCAACCTGGGAGACGAGCGTGGGCACGTCACTTCTCCTTCGGGCCGTCGAGGATGGCCGGCGGCGCCGCGAGGTGGAAGCCGTCGTACGGCTTCGAGTTCGAGTGCTCCGACAGCGGGTACGCCTTCGTGTTGCAGGACGCGCCCCCGTCGATGCGGATGACCTCGCCGGTGATGAACGCCGCCACGTCCGAGAGCAGGAACACGATGGCGCCGCTCACCTCCGCCTCGGTGGCCAGCCGGTGCAGGGGCACCTGCTTGCGCAGGATGGGGATCATCTCGCGGACGAACGGGTCCTCGTAGGTGTCCAGGCCGCTGGAGGCCACCCAGCCGGGCGCGACGGCGTTGACGCGCACGCCGGACTCGGCCCACTCGACGGCGGCGGTCTGCGTCAGGTTGAACATGCCGGCGCGCGCCGCGCCCGAGTGCCCCATGCCCGGCATGCCGTTCCAGGCATCCGCGAGCATGTTCACGATGGCGCCGCCGTGCTCGCTCATGGACTGGGTGAACACCTCACGCGCCACCAGGAAGCCGCCGGTGAGGTTCGTGGAGACGACCGCCTCGAAGCCCTTCTTGGAAATCTGCGACAGCGGCGACGGGAACTGCCCGCCCGCGTTGTTCACGAGCCCGTGGATGCGGCCGTGCTTCTGGACGACGGCGGCGACCATGTCGCGCACCGCGGCCTCGTCGCGGATGTCCACGGCGTGCTGCGTGGACGCGTGGCCCTCGGCGGCGAGTTCGCCGGCGACCTTCGCGAGCTTCTCCGTCTTGCGGCCCACCAGGACGATGTGCGCGCCGAGCGATGCCAGCTCATGCGCGGTGCAACGCCCGATGCCGCTGCCGGCGCCGGTGACGATGATGGTGCGGCCCGCGAAGGAGTTCGGGGCGAAGACTGAACGGTATCCCATGTCGTGTTGCTCCCTCAGCCGCGCGCCTTGCGGGGCAGCGTTCCCATGGCCTTGCTGATGATTCCGAGCATCACCTCGTCGGCGCCGCCACCGATGGACCCCAGACGCAGGTCCCGGTAGGCGCGGGCGACGGGGTTGTCCCAGGTGAAGCCCATGCCGCCCCAGTACTGGAGGCAGCCGTCGGCGAGTTCACGGGCCAGCCGGCCCGACTTGAGCTTGCACATCGAGGCGAGCTTCACGACCTCCGGGTCGTCCTTGTTCTCGATGTACATGGAGACGGTCCGGTAGATGAGCGCGCGAAGCGCCTCCACCTCCGTCTGCAACTCCGCGAGCCGGAAGTGCACGCTCTGGTTGTCCAGGATGGACTGGCCAAAGGCCTTGCGCTGCCGCGTGTACTCGGCGGTCTGCGCGATGAGCCGGTCGAAGGTCACCAGCGTGCTGGCCGACACGAACAGCCGCTCCTCCTGGAACTGCTGCATCTGCATCGCGAAGCCGCGCCCCTCGTCGCCAATGCGGAAGCGCGCCGGGACGCGCACGCCGTCGAAGAAGAGCTGCGCCGTGTCCGACGCCCACATGCCCAGCTTGCGGATCTTCGACCGGGTGATGCCGGGGCGGTCCATGGGCACGACGATGAGCGACTTGTTCGCGTGCGCGGGCCCGTCCCCCGTGTTGGCGAGCAGGCAGATCCAATCCGCCTGCATGCCGTTGGTGATCCACATCTTGCTGCCGTTGATGACGTAGTCGTCGCCGTCCCGGCGCGCGGTGGTCGTCACGCTCGCCACGTCGGAGCCGGCGCCGGGCTCGCTCACCGCGATGGAGCAGACGCGCTCCCCCGTGAGCGTGGGCGCCAGGAACTCCCGCCGGAGGGCATCACTGCCGAAGCGGGCGAGCGCGGGCGTCGCCATGTCCGTCACGACGCCAATGGCCATGGGCAGCGCGCCGCAGGTGCAGTGCCCCAGCTCCTCCGCGAAGGCGACGGAGAACGACGCGTCCAGCCCCAGCCCGCCGAACTCCGTGGGCTTCGTGATGCCGAGCAGCCCGAGGTCGCCCAGCTTCTTGAAGACCTCGCGCGCCGGGAAGATCTCCGCGGCTTCCCAGGCATCGATGTGCGGGTTCAGCTCCTGTTCCACGAACTTGCGGACGGTCTGACGGATGGCGCGGTGTTCCTGGGTCTGCTGCATGACTTCCTCGGTGCGCGTGCGGAGGGGTTAGAGAAGCGATTCCGGGACGTCGACGTGGCGCGAGCGCAGCCACTCGCCGAGCGCCTTGGCCTGCTGATCAAAGCGCGTGGACGACGAGACGCCCTCACCCAGCAGGCCCTCGATGACGAAGTTCAGCGCGAACAGGTTGGGCAGCACGTGCCGCTGGATTGACAGCTCCCGGGCCTCCGGCAGCAGCGTGCGCAGCTGCGCCTCCGTGAGCGTGTGCACCAGCCAGCGCCAGGCCTCCTCCGTGCGGACCCAGACGCCGATGTTCGCGTCCCCGCCCTTGTCACCGCTGCGGGCCAGCGCCACCTGGCCCAGCGGCACGCGGCGGCAGGTCCCCGGCGGCAGCTGCGCGGGCAGCGACGGAGGGGGGACCGCCTCCAGGCCGAGCGTCCTCTCCGAAGGCGTCACGTCCACGCGCCGCCCATCCGGGAGGACGGCGACGTGCGGCACCTTGCGCGCATCCACGTAGCCGGGCGTGTAGACGCCGAAGGGCGAACCTTCACCCGGAAGCTCCGGCAGGAAGAACCCGGGGTAGCTGCACAGGGCGAGCTCCACCACGGCGCCGCTGAAGGACCGGCCAACGACCTTCGGGTCCGAGTCCTTCACGGAGACGCGCAGCCGCGCCGAGGCCTGCTCCTCGCTGGGCGCATCCGGCTGGTCGGTGCGCGCGAGCGTGTAGAGGACCTCGGCCGGCCGGGGCTTGAGCGTCGCTTCGAGCTGCGCCCGCACGAGCGCGGCCTTCTCCTCGATGTCCAGGCCGACGAGGATGAACTGCGCGTCGTTGCGGAAGCCCCCGAGCCGGTTCAGGCACACCTTCACGTCCGGAGGAGGCGGCTCGCCGCGCACGCCCGACAGGCGCACGCGGTCCGGACCGTCCGCGCTGACCCCGATGGTGTCGAAGCGCGCCGTGGCATCCGGGCCCGCGTAGCGCGCGCCGCCGATTTCATAGACGAGCTGGGCCTTCACGGTGTCGACGGTGACGGCCCCGCCGGTGCCCGGGTGCTTGGTGATGATGCTCGACCCGTCCGCGAAGACCTCCGCGAGCGGGAAGCCGGGCCGGCGCACGTCGATTTCACCGAAGCGCGCGAAGTTGCCGCCGGTCGCCTGCGCGCCGCACTCCAGGACGTGGCCCGCGACCATGGCGCCCGCCAGCCGGTCCCAGTCATCGCGCTTCCAGCCGAAGTGCGCGGCCGCGGGGCCCACGACGAGCGACGCGTCCGTCACGCGGCCCGTGACGACGATGTCCGCGCCCGCCTCCAGGCACGCCGCGATGCCCCAGCCTCCAAGGTACGCGTTCGCCGTGAGGGGCTGGTCGAAGCCCAGCTCGTCCGCGCGGCCGACGAGGTCGTCGCCCTCGACGTGCGCGATGCGGACGCTCACCCCGAGCTTCGTGGCCAGCGCGCGCAGGTCGTTCGCGAGCCCTTCCGGGTTGAGGCCGCCGGCGTTCGTGACGATGCGGACCTTGCGCTCCACCGCGAGGCCCAGCGTCTCCTCCAGCTGGCGCAGGAACGTCCGCGCGTACCCGCCCGACGGGTTCTTCAGCCGGTCCCGGCCCAGGATGAGCATGGTCAGCTCCGCCAGGTAGTCGCCGGTGAGGACGTCCAGGGGACCGCCCTCCAGCATCTCCCGGAACGCGGAGAAGCGGTCGCCGTAGAAGCCGGATGCATTGCCGATTCGCAGCGAACGCGCGTCCATCGCACCTCCTCAGCCAGGGAGCGGGGAGTCTCCACCCCACGCCCAAAGAAAGCAATCACGATTGCTTTTTTCTTCCCGCCGCAACACTGTGGCTCCATGAGCGGCACGGCGAGCGGGACGACACGGCAGGAGCAGGAGCGCAGCCGGGTGACGCGGCAGAAGCTGATGACGGCCGCCATCGACGTGCTGGTGGAGAAGGGCTGGGCGGGGGCGACGATGGGCGCCATCGCGGAGCGCGCGGGCGTGTCACGCGGCGCCTGTCAGCACCACTTCCCCACGCGCGCGGCCCTGGTCGCGGCCGCGGTGGAGCACGTGTTCCATCAGCAGATTGAGGAACTGGTGCGGCGCGCGAACGGCCTGCCGGAGAGCCGGCGGCGCGTCGAGCCGCTGTTGAACCTGCTCCACGACGTCTACGCCGGCCCGCTCTTCACCGCCGCGACGCACCTGTGGGTGGCGGCCGTGGCGGACGAAGAGCTGAAGGCGCTGCTCCTACCGCTGGAGACGCACGTCGGCCGCGAGGTGCACCGGCTCACCGTGGAGCTGCTGGGCCTGGACGAGCGCGACCGCGACGTGCGCGAGGCCGTGCGCGCGACGCTGGACCTGCTGCGAGGCCTGGCGCTCGCCAACCTGCTCCACGACGACACCGCGCGGCGCCGCAAGGTCCTGGCCCACTGGGCGCGGACGCTCGAAGCGCAGCTGACGCCTCATCCGCAGCGGTAGAGGAACCTCAGCGCGGTGATGTCCGTGCTGGTGAACTCACCCGTCGGGTTCGGCGGGAGGCAGGCGTTGAAGATGGAGCCGTTCACGTAGGACGTGGCGGGCGTGCCGGGGATGAGGATGGCCCCCACGCCCGCGGTGCCCTCGCTGCCGCCCGTGCCACAGCTGATGACCTGGGAGTAGTAGTCCGAGTGGCGCATGCCCAGCGCATGGCCCAGCTCGTGGGTGACGATGTGCTCGATGGTGTCGAGCGGCGACGTGTTCCACCCGGTGCCGAGGGTGATGGTCCCGTAGGGCTTGCCGCCCGAGGGAAAGCCCGAGTTGTAGCCCGTGCCCGCCGCGGTCGTCATGACGATGGTCGCGTCGCAGCCGGTGGTCGCGCCCCGCACCATCGTGAAGCAGAGCCCCAGCGCGTTGTAGTTCTGGAGGGCCAGGTCCAGGCCCTGGCTCAGGCCGCTGTAGCTGTTGAACGTGGACGTGGGGTTGACGCAGATCTTCCGCACCAGCGACGTGCTGACGATGTTCGTCGTCCGGTACTGCTCCTCGCCGTCACCGCCGGACTGGAGCATCTCGCGGGAGGCCTCGAGGCTCACCCGGGCGTCGCCGCCCACGGAGACGCCCTCTGCCTCGACCCGGATGTCGCCGCGCTGGAAGCCCGCCTCGACCAGGTTGGAGACGATCTCCTGGTGCTCCTGCTCCAGGCCGGTCCCGCAACCGGACAGCCACGCGCCACAGCCCACCGCGAGCACCGCCGCTCTCCTGAACATGGTCGTCTCCCTTGGGTCCTGCCTTCAGCGCGCGACGATGTCCGCGTCCACCAGGTACGGCGACGCCGCGACGATGGACTCCACCGTCCAGCCCCGGTTGGCGCCGCGGCCGGTCCAGTCGCAGTCACCATCGGTGTGGATGCCCAGAAGCTGGCCCTGGCGGTTGAGCACGCCCGCGCCGGAGCTTCCGACCAGGGTGTCCAGGCCCGCGTAGTAGAGCAGCGAGTTGCACGCATCCAGGTACTCGCCCTCGGCGATGACCTTGGGCCTGCCCCGGGGGTGCTGGATGATGGCCAGCCGCGCACCAGGCACGGCCGACAGCAGGACCGGCCTCACCTGGGGGAGCACGTCCAGCTGGATGAGCGCGTAGTCGGGCTCTTGCGACTGCTCGATGACGGTGCCCTCGGTGACGAGCGGGTCGCCGTCCGGCTGGTCCTCGAAATTGAAGACGAGCAGCGACCGGTCACCGAGCCCGACGCAGTGCCCCGCCGTCACCACCACGGGACCCGCGCTCGCCTCGATCAGTGTTCCGGTGCAGCGCCCGTCAATCAGGACGACCGCGTCCTCGACCGTCTGCGCGACGTCCGCGAACTCGCCCTGGTAGCTGTTGATGGGGGTGAAGTCGGCAATCGGGCCACACTGCGTCTGGCCGCGAACCTCCGGAGGCCGGCGCGCTTGCGCCGTCGTGGGATCCACACACACCGCCGGACGGAAAGGCTCTCCGGGCACCTCCTCCTTTCCACAGGCCACGAGGCCCAGGAGCAAGAAGGTGCCCGCGAGGATGCGACCCCTTGGACTCATGATGGACTCAAGGGGTCGCGACGTCATCGCTTAGTACAGGGCGTTCAGCGCGGTGATGTCCGAGCTGGTGAACTCACCGGACTCCGTCGAGCGGAAGCAGGAGTTCATGATGGAGCCGCCCACCGTCGCGGTGCTCGGCGTGCCGCTGATGAGGATGGCGCCCACGCCCGCCGTGCCCTCGTTGCTGGCGGAGCCGCCGCAGGAGATGGCGCGGTTGTAGTAGTCCGAGTGACGGAAGCCGATGCAGTGGCCGAGCTCGTGCGTGATGACGTGCTCGTTCACGTCCACGCTGTAGCTCTGCAGGCCGGTACCGATGTTGATGGTGCCGTAGGGGTTGCCGCCCGACGGGAAGCCCGCGGAGCCGCCGGCGCCGGACATGACCGTCGCGGTGATGTTCGCGCTGCAGCCCGTGGTGGGGCCACGCGCCATCGTGAAGCTCAGACCGCGCTGGTTGTAGTTCTGGATCGCCAGATCCAGGCCCTGGCTCAGGCGGCTGTAGCTGTTGAAGGTGGACGTCGGGTTGATGCAGATCTTCGTCTTGGTGGAGCTGACGAGGTTCGTCGTGCGGTACTGCTCCTGGGTCGCCTTGTCCGCCGGCTGGAGCATCTCGCGCGAGGCCTCCAGGGTGACGTGCGCGTCACGGCCCACGTACACCAGACCGTCAGCCTCCATGATCTCGGACGCGGGGAAGCCGGCCTCGATCAGGTTGGAGACGATCTCCTGGTTCTCGCTCTCCACGTCGTTACCGCAGCCGGACAGCAACGCACCACAGCTCGCCACGAGGACTGCCGCCTTCTTGAACATTCGTCGTTCCTCTGGTTCGGGGGAGATCCGCTGCCGCCTGACCTTCCCGTCAGCCGCGGACAGCTTGCCGCTCCCTTGAGCAACTGGCGGGCCAGCCGGACGTCAGAGGGAATAACTTGGATTTGTTGAATTGCTTGGAGCGCGGGCACTCCAGCTTCCAAGAATCCGAGCGTAACAAGGCGTAACGCTTGGAACGCCAAGTGCCTGTTGTGACGTGGTTTTTACCTGCCATGCTGCAACCCACTGATTTTCGGACAGGGGTGTCTTCTGGTCAGTCACCCTCCCCTGGGTCGCATTTACTCCTACTATTCCTGAAATACACGCAGAGTGCGTAAGGCCTGGGTTTGAATCCACTCCCGGGATATCCCGTCGTCATGTCCATGCGCCCTTCCCTTCCCCTCGCCGCGCTGTTGGGCGCGGCCCTGTCGTTCCTCCCCGGCTGCGAGAGCACGAAGTCGAGCGGCCCTTCTCCTTCCGACACGCGAGCCCAGGGCACCGCGTCCGTGCAGGCCGCCGAGGCCTGGGCGCGCGCACGCGTGGGAGACCGCGTCACGTATTCCTTCAGCGCGACGCAGGGTCCGGAGCCTCGCGCGGGCGGCACGGCGCGCACGCTCCAGGGACAGCTGACGCTGGAGGTGGTGGCGGTGGAGCAGCCCTGGGTCTGGGTGCGCGCGTCCTTCAGCGACGAAGGTGGCAGGCCGCTGTCCCAGGCGCGGCTGGCGAAGGATGTGCTCTTCCCCGTGCGCGCGGACACGACGCGCCCTCTCGACGTGCCGCACGGAGGCACCGCCACGGCCGAGGTCGCGTCCAGCGCGGGCCGCTCCTGGGAGGCCGTGCGCTACGTCATTGATCAGCGCTCCTTCGACGGCCCCCTGCGCACGCGCGTGTACGCCAATACGCCGGGCCCGCTGTACCTCGCCCGAGGCCTGATTGAAGCGAGCACGGAGTCGGCGGGCTTCCGCGTGCCGGGAGGCTTCCAGCTGAAGCTCCTCGAGGTCCGTGACGGCTCGGCCGAGGCCAAGGCCCCGGTGCCCGCGCTGGAGCGGCCGCTGGGACCGGGCGCGTACTACGAGCGCTACGTGGACGTGGGCCCCGCCCCCAGCACGCAGCGCGTGTGCTTCACCGCCGAGCGCGGCTACCTGCTGCGCGCCGAGGGTCCTGTCGAAGCCAACGCGGCCCCCTGCTCCGACTTCTCGCAGGCCGAGCCGGAGCCCCTGGAGGAGCTGCTGATGAGCATGCCCTGGGAGGTGCTGGCCGCGGGGGACTGGCCGCCCGGCGCCGCGGCCTCGGGAACGCGGGGCACGTTCAGCGTGGAGGGCCACGACGTGCCCTCCCTCACCGAGCAGAGCAGCGAGAACGTCGAAGGCACGCAGCGCGTCTTCTCGCAGACCTACGCAGCCGATCCGTGGGCGCCGGGGCTCGCGGGCCTGCCGCGTGAAGCGCGCTTCGAACCGCTCGCCAGCAGCACCGAGCGCGTGGTGCCGGGAGGCCAGAACGCGCCGGAGGGCGGCACGCGGCTCGTGCGCTGGGGTTCATGGCTCACGGGAGCGAAGTGACGTTCAGTCGCCGCGCACCCATTCGATCTGGAGCACCGCGCTGGACGGGCGGTGCGTCCATTCCTGGAAGGACGCGCGGAACGCCTCCACGGCCGCGAACAGCGGACTGGATGGGTGCCAGGACAACGCCGCCGCGTCCCGCGCCTCCAGGCCGATGATCAGTGCTCCTCCGGCCTGTGCAGGCTGGAGCGGGCGCACGGACAGGCGCCGGTCGCCTTCCAGCCGGTACACCAGGGCCGTGACATGTCCGAGGATCCACCCCGCGACGGCCTCGCGGTCCTCTGCGCTGGGTGCGTCGGCGGACAGGCGCAAGGCGGCCGTGGGGAGCTCATCGGCGGCCGGTGGCTGGAAGAGCGCCGTCCACGCGGAAGGCGTGCGTGAGGCGCGCGCCTTGGACACGAGTTCGTGGGCGCGGAGCAGTTCCTCCCGGATGACGCGGAACGTGGACCGCGACACGTTGCGCGCGGTGTTGCGAGCCGGAAGCGCCGGAGCGATGACAGGCAGCAGGTCCCGCTTGCCTTCGGGCCGGTAGCGCGCGGTCTCAGGCGTGAGCGTCACGGGCTGCGGCCACGGCCAGGAGCTGAAGGTGGCGAAGAAGTGCGCCAGCAGCGACGCGTCCGACCGCAGGGCGTCCGGAGTCGCGCGGGTGCAGGCCCAGGCCGCGAGCAGCGTCCACGACAGCCCACCGAGGTAGCCCAGCGCGTGCGAGTAGAGTCCCCGGGCCCGTGCCCAGGCCTTCACCGCGCGCATCAGGTTCCGGAATCGCGCGTCATGGGCAATGGCACCCATGAGGCCCAGCGTGTCCGCCAGTCCCAGCACGGCGCGGAGGCCCGCGGGGTCGAGCCGTGATCCGTGCTGTTCGAGCAGCGTCAGGGGATCTCCTGGGGGCACGCCCTCCGGGCGGCTCGCATAGGCCAGGTCGAAGCTCACGCCTCCGATGGACAGCTTGACCAACGGGATGGCGGCGTCCGCCACGTAGCGAGCCGTCCCCGGTGCCAGCGCCTGGAGGAGCGCTTGCGCGAAGTCGTCGCGTGACAGGCTCGCGGGTCCGATGGCGACCGCGTCCACGTCACTGCCCGCGCCATCCGTGCCCAGAAGATAGGAGCCATACGGATGCAGCGTGGTGCCAATCCGTTCGCAGTGCTGGCGCAGTTGCTCCACCGCCGCGGTCCTGGCGGCATGTCCGCCCTGGGATTCGCCGGAGCCGATGGAGGCCAGCACGTCTTCCTGCTCCGGGATGGCACGGGGTGCCTGTGACAGGGGGATGCGCCGGATGACTTCGAAGGGGGCATCGCCCTTGCGCCGGATGAGGCAGAGCTCGCCCGCGCGGAACTTCAGCGGCCGCCAGGCGCGTTGCCACTCGGCGAGGGTGCGGGCGATGTCCGAGGAGAGCGGGAGCTGTCCCACGGAGAGGTGGGGAGTGAAGCCGCCGTGGGCGGACGTGGCGCATTCCGGCAGCGCCGCCACGAGCTTCGCGTACAGGGCCGTCAGCGCGCCGGAGGGTTGATCATCGGGACGGAGCCACGCGGTCGCGTTGGCGCGGTGTTCGAAGTGGCCGAACGTGGAGAGCGTCACGTCGAAGGGCTCGACGCCCTGGAGCGCATCCACGAGGAGGGCCTCCGCCGTCTCGAAGTCCTCTTCAGGGACGAAGGGATAGAGCAGCGTGACGTGGGGCATCCACCGGTGGAACTTCGCGTCGTGCTTCTTGCGCAGGGCCTGGATGGGGCCCCAGACATCCTCGGGAGGAATGAGCACCAGGGCCGTGTGATGGACCAGCGCCGTGGAGGTTCGCGTGGAGGACGCGACCGCCGCACGACGCAGGACGCAGTGCAGCCCGAAGTGATCCGAGGCGAAGAGGGCGTGCCCGGAGGGTCCTGGAGGTCCCGCCAGTGGCGCTTCACCGAAGAGCTCCACGGCTTCGGGAGCGAGCCGGCCTGAAGCAGATGCCACCAGGACCCGGTCCAACCGCTGGAGCGTTCCCGAGACGGTGGTGATCGCCGCCAGGGTGTTCAGCCGGGGGTTGAACGTCTCCCCTGCTTCCGAAGGCCGCAGCGAGGACCACGCATCCACGAAGCCAGCGCGAGCGAAGGACGCGGCTTCCACCGCGCCGTCACCGAAGTTGAAGTCACCGGCGAGCACCAGGTCAGGGGGCTCGGTCTCGCTTGATGCGCCGAGCACGCGGGCCCATTCAAGAAGGGCCTCCACCTGCACGGCGCGAGCGGAAGCGCCGGAGGGGTCCCGGTTGCTCGTCAGGTGCGGTGTGGCCACCCACAGCGTTCCACCGGAGAGCCGCAGCTCGGCGGCGATGATGCGCTTGTCCCGGGAGAAGACGCGCTGCCACACGGAAGTGAGGGGCACGCGAGACAACAGCACCTGTCCATAGGTGGCCACGGTCTGCGCACCGGGACCGTCGGACAGCCAGTAGCGCTCGCGCACCCAGGGTTCAGCGAGCAGGGCCTGGAGGAAGGACGGAGTGACCTCCTGGAGCGCGATGACGTCCGCGCCGGTCTCGCGAAGCAGCGAGAGCGCCGCCGGGGTCCTGCGCTCGGTCGCCAGCAACTCCGCGTCGTACAGGTCGAAGAGGACGTTGAAGGTGGCGACGGTGAGCGTGGACGGAGGGGGGAGTGCGTGGGCCTGGGTATTCGAGGCCTCGCGCCATGAGCCCGAGTCGAAGCGCCACGCGGGCAAGGAGGTGAAGCCCGGCACCGAGGGAGAAGGAGCGGAAGCGGGCTCCTCCGCTGGCCGGGCGTTGCTGAGCAGGTCGATGCGCGCCTTGCGGTCCCACACCACCTGCGTGCCGCGCTTGAAGTACCAGACGCGGTGCCAGGGAATCTCACCGTCGGGGACGAAAGCCTCGAAGGGCATCTCCTCCATGGCGCCCCGGTGCGCGTCGTAGCCCACGACGAACTCGCGGGCATCGATCCGCGAGTCCCACCGGATGCGGTGATAGACCTCGCGGCTGGTCGTGAAACGTTCCTGGGACATGGCGGGGCTCGTGACGAAAGGTACTGGAACGCACGCCAGTTCGGGCCGCGCACGCGCCGCGTTGACGCGACGGATGAAGTCCGCCTGACACCTCCGACGGGGCCCTCCTGTTTTCGATATACGGCGGCGCATGGGTGAATGGGGACAGGTGACGCTCTTCCGGACGCAAGAGCTCGACGCGCTGGAACAAGCCATCCGCAACGTCTGCCTGGCGGAAGGACTCGTGGCCGCGCCCTACGTGCGGCGCAAGCGTGAGAGGTGGGACCGGATGCAGTATGGAACCGGTGCGACCTCCGACCGGTGGGCGCTCGCGATTGGAGCCGGGCTTGGAGGCTGGTCCGTCGTCAAGACGGCTCCGCTGGAGCTGCTCGCGGAACCCGGGAGTACGCGCGAGCACAGGCTGGGGATCATCGCGCGGGTGCTCGGGTGTGAGGCACTGCACGTCTCACTGTATGACGGCACGGCGATGGTGATTGCTCAGGCCTCACCCACGGGCGAGGTCGCGCTGTCCGGATACTCGATGGACGGGTTGAGCTTCCATGGCGTCGAGATTGCCGAGGACCGGTTCACGCCCAGGATTGAAGGCCTGGGCGTTCCGTCTTCCATCATGGAAGCACTCGACCAGTACCCCTCCGATGGCTTCGCCGAGTTGATCCAGCAACTTGCTGGGGAACACTGGCTCGACGTCTCACTGAAGCTGATCGATGGGGACGAGATCCCGTCCGCCCGCGTGCTGTCGTTCATGCGTCCTGTGCTCGAGAAGGTGCCTCCGCTCCAGGTGAAGCTCGCGGTGGAGGAGCATCCTCTCGACACACGCTACGTGCTCGATGATGGCATCTGGATCACCGATGGCCGCATTGATGCGTCCACCGCGGCAGCGGGCGCCGCATTCGTTGGCAAGGTCGCTCGCTGGCTCGGGGTTCCTGTCGCGCTTGTTCCCGGCGTGCCACGTTCCCTCTTCTGCGTACGTGCGCCCCCGAGCGAATACACGCCGCGCGCTGGCTTCGAGACGGAGCTGCTTTCCCTCGGCGATGACGGAGGGTGCGAGGTCCTGCTGCACACCGCGCGGGGCCTGGGGATCGCGGAACTCGAGGAGCGCAGTCCCCATCAGAGGAGCAACCTTGTCGCTCGACTCACCCATGCCCTCGTGGGTGCTCAGGTGAATGCCCATGCGGCGTATCGCGACTTCGAGCGCGTATTCGATGAACCGACAACGCATGCCGTGGGTGCCTTCGCGGGAGAACGGCTCGTCACGGCGTGGTGGCGGCTGGGACGCTCAGCGGTTGCGATTGAAGGTCATGAGGTCTTCGAACTGCCAGGGCTCTGCACAGCCATCGCCAGCACGGCTCGACACGTGGCACTCACGCTCGTCACGCCAGGACACGTCAACGGACGTTCCCAGGGCTACGGGCAGAAGGATCCCGCCGTCGTTGTCGTCATCGACGTCGACACGGCCCATGTACGCGAGGTGTTCCACGGCGATGAGCACCGGGCGGAGTTGCCGGGTGACTTCAAGGCATGGGCGAAAGAAGTGATGCAGCCGCCCCCCAGCTGTGACGCGGCGGGCCTCGAACCCATCGCGTGCTCCGCGAGCGGCGCACGGTGCCTCGCACGAATCAGCACGCGCACGCTCTTCGTCGGGAAGCTGGCCCGCGTCTTGCCATGAAGCCTCCGTGGAGGAAGACACGGAATGGGTATTCGCGTAGGCGTGGTGGGGGCGGGGCTGGCGGTCATCTCTTTGTTGTCAGCGGGTTGCAGCGACGACTCTCCGACAATTGATCCACAGGACGCGCCGGTCACGGATCCGTCGGATGGAAACGAAGTTCCCTCGCTCCCCCCTCCGGGTTCCCTTCCGGACGCCAGCACGCCCCCTCCGGATGAAGACGGTGGGACTCCCGATGCCGGCGAGACTCCCGACGCGGGGACGACGCCGGATCCCGATGGCGGCACCGGCCAGACGCCCGATGCGGGGCCCTGGCCCACGGACGCGGTGCTCGACTACACGCGCTCGTTTGGCGCTGGCAGACCCCAGAGCGTCGGTGTCGATGAAGGCCTCAACATCTGGCTCCTCGACGGCCGCCGCATCGGCGTGCTGCGCCCCGGCGACAAGGCGCCCACCTGGACGTCCAACGTCGGCCAGGCGGCGGAGCCCTTCGGTCCGGACGCACTCGCGACCGGCTCCACGGTCATCTGCGGCGGTGAGGCCGGACGCGCGTATGTGGGCTACTCCGCGAATGAGATGAAGCGCGCGGAGGGCATCGAGCAGCGCACGTACATCCCCTGGAAGGGCGAAGCGGGCTACTCACCCGAGCGCTTCGCCGAGTACCGCAAGGGGGACCTCGACGCGGTCCGCCTCCAGCCGGACGGCAGCGTCATGCTCGAGGAGCACCTCTGGCGCACCACCGGCGCGTCGAACAAGGACCGACAGGCGGGCATCCACAACACCAATGACTTCCACTACGAGGAGGACCGCACCGTCCTCAACTGCGCCCGCGTGACGCGCGGCCGCGACCGCGGCGACCTCTACATCACCACCAACCACGGCGTGACGCGCATCCAGGGGCTCACCTACAACAGCCACCGGCACCCGGGCTGGTACCTCTTCGAGGACGGCTCCGAGTGGGGTTCTCTCCAGTGCCCGTACATGCACGGCCTGGGCATCGGGAAGAACGGTGACGTGCTCGTCGCCAACGAGCAGATGGTCGGCGTGCTCGTGCCCAGCCCCAAGCTGGAGGACTGGGACCGCGAGCTGACCTGGGAAGGCCCCACGCCCTGGTCGTTCAAGAGCTACAACGACGCGCTCAACGGCCAGGCCACGGACGACTACTGGCGCGCCTTCGAACAGGTCGCCTCCGGCCGCTACTACCTGGGCAGCGAGCGGTACGGCGTCTGGGCGCTGACGCCGAAGAACCGCTCCACGGGCAACTGGTCCAGGGTCGCGGGCCTGCCGTCCAGCCGCATCCTGTCACTCAAGGCGACGGACGACGGCGCGCTCTACATCGGCACCGACGGCGCCGGCCTCTGGCGGCTGGAGGCCGACGGCACCACGCTGGCCCAGGTGCGGAACGTGTCAGGCCAGCGCGTCCTGCAGATGGTCTACGAGCCCACCGTGACGCCGAGCATGCTGCTCGTCGTCACCGACCAGGGCCTCACGGTCCTCCGCGGTCCGTAAGGCCCGGAGGCGCTTAGACAAGCTTCGCCAGGGTGGGCAGCACCTGCCCGCTCATTCCCTGGACGAAGTGGTGGAAGCGCTCCGTGTTCGCGGCGGACTCGTAGTTCACGAGCCACGTGTCCCCGCGCACGGAGCGCACCTCGTCCACGATTCCCGCCGCCGGCCACACCGCACCGGACGTACCGGCGGCCAGGAACACCAGCCGCGTGCCGTCCTTGCGCGAGATGAACTCGCCGACGCGTGCCAGGTCGTTGGGGTCCAGCATCTCCCCGAACCAGACGATGTCCGGCCGCAGCCGGCCACCGCAGCTGTCGCACTTCGGCACCGTGCCCGACGGGTGCACCGAGGTGTCCGCGAAGGGCGCACGCTGGCAGTCCGCGCACTTCGTCCGGAAGAGGTTGCCGTGCATGTCCACCACGCGCCGGCTGCCCGCCTTCGTGTGCAGGCCATCCACGTTCTGCGTGGCCAGGAGGAAGCGGTCGCCCAGGTGCTCTTCCCAGCGCACCAGCGCGTCGTGGCCCGGGTTGGGCTTCACGTCCGCCGCCCCCGCCCGCCGCTGCGAGTAGAAGCGCCAGACGAGCCCGGGGTTCGCCTCGAAGCCCTGAGGGGACGCGACGGCCTCCACGGGGTGGTTCTCCCACAGCCCGTTCATGCCCCGGAACGTGGGCACCCCGCTCTCCGCGGAGACTCCGGCACCGGTGAGGACGAGCAGGCGGGTTTTCGAATCCAGGACGAGCGGTTCCACACGACCTCCAGTGCCAGCCGGCACGAGGGTTGTTAGAAGGGGCGGGACGGACTTCCTGACAGAGGACCCCATCATGGCCGAAGTCACCCTGGATCTGCGCGGTCAGCCCAAGACCGAGGCATACGCCGAGCTCAAGACGCACGCGCTCGCCATCCTCGAAGGCGTGGATGACGACATCTGCGCGATGGCGACGATGAGCTGCCTGCTGCACAACGCCTTCGGCCACCTGTGGACGGGCTTCTACCGGGTGGTGACGCCCGGGAAGCTGCTGCGCGTGGGCCCCTACCAGGGGACGCTCGGGTGCCTGGAGATCACCTTCGGCAAGGGCGTGTGCGGCACGTCCGCCGCCAAGGGAGAGACGGTGGTGGTGGCGGACGTGCACGCCTTCCCGGGCCACATCACCTGCGACGGGCGCTCCGCGTCGGAGATCGTCGTGCCGGTGTACGGGCGCAACCGCGAGCTGCTCGCGGTGCTCGACATCGACTCCGAGCACAAGAACACCTTCGACGACGTGGACCGCGCGGCGCTGGAGGACCTGATGACCTGGTTCCAGCACCGCCCGGCCTGACCGCCGCTTGTGCTTCAGCGCTTCGCGATGCGGGCGTAGGCCACGGCCAGCGCCCCCGCGAAGCGCGCGTTGTTCTCCAGCAGCGCCAGGTTCGTCTTGAGGCTCTTGCCGCCGGTGCGCCTGGCCATCTCGCCCAGGAGGAACGGCGTCACGGCCTTGCCGCGCACGCCCTGCCGGTCCGCGTCCGCCAGCGCCGACGCGATGTGCAGCTCCACGTCGTTGCGAGGCAGCGCGGCCTCCACCGGAGGCGGCACGGTGTAGAGCACCCCGCCCTGCCCCAGCATCTCGAAGCGAGCATGAGCGATGCGCGCGGCGGTCTCCGCGTCATCCGCGCGGTGCTCCAGGGAGAGGCCGGACTCGCGGCTGTAGAAGGACGGCAGCTCGTTCGTGCCCACGCCGATGACGGGCACGCCCGCCGTCTCCAGCAGCTCCATCGTCTTGGGCAGGTCCAGCACGGACTTCGCGCCCGCGCACACCACGGCCACGGGGTAGCGCGACAGGGCCGCGATGTCCTGCGAGATGTCCCAGTGCTCGGAGGCGCCCCGGTGCACGCCGCCGATGCCGCCGGTGGAGAACACGCGGATGCCCGCCGCCGCGGCCAGCTCACACGTGGCGCTCACGGTGGTGCCGCCGCTGGCCCGGGTGGCCACCGCCACGGCCAGGTCGCGCGAGCCCACCTTGAGGAGCTTCTCCTTGCCCTCCGCCAGCCGGCGCAGCGCGGCGTCCTCCAGGCCAATCCACACCTCGCCGTCCACCAGCGCGATGGGCGCGGGCACGGCGCCGGCGCGGCGGATGGCCTCCTCGCACGCGCGAGCAGCGGCCAGGTTGTCCGGGTACGGCAGGCCCTGCGCGACGACGCTCGTCTCCAGCGCCACCAGCGGCTGCCCGGAGTCCTTCGCGCGCCGCACCTCGTCCGAATAACGGAAGTCCATGGGCGGGCATTTACGCCACGGGCCGGGCGGCTGGACAAGCACGGGCGTGGGGAAACGTCGGCGCGACGTCGCCTGCCTGGAGGAGAGCACCGTGCGTGCGGGTCGGCGGCCGGGGTGTCGCGGCTCCGTCGGTTGCATCCGGAACCGCGCCGCCCTATGCCCCGCCGCCGTGAGCACCTCGTCGCCCGCGGTCGCAGCGCCTGCCCGTCTCCTCTCCGCCTCCGACATGGCGATGATCGCCGTCGTGGTCGTCTGGGGGACGAACTACACCCTCGTGAAGGACGCACTGGAGGCCTTTCCGGCGCGGGCCTTCATGTCGCTGCGCTTCGGGCTCGCGGCGCTCGCGATGGGGCTCGTGCTGCTCGCGGTGGAGGGCCACAAGCCGATGCCGTGGAAGGCCTTCCTGCGCCTCACCGCGCTGGGGTTCGTGGGCAACACGCTGTACCAGCTGTGCTTCATCGAAGGGCTCGCGCGCACCACGGCGGCCAACAGCGGCATGCTCACCGCGGTGAGCCCGGTGGTGACGGCGGCGCTGGGCGCGGCGTTGGGCATCGAAAAGCTGCGCCGCCCGGTGGTCGCGGGGCTGTCGCTCGCGGTGGTGGGCATGCTGCTGGTGGTGGGCGCGCGAGGCCCCAACCTGGGCGCGGCGACGTGGACGGGCGACGCGCTGATTGTCTGCAGCTCGCTGTGCTGGGCCATCTACACGGTGGGCACGCGCGCCGTGGGAGAAGGCGTGTCCGCGTTGCGCGTCACCGCCATCACCATGCTCACCGGAGCCCCGGGCGTGGTGCTGGCCGGAGCCTCCCAGGTCATCACGATGGACGCGTCGCGCGTGGGCGCCGCGGGCTGGGTGGCGCTGGTGTACTCGGCGCTGGTGCCGCTGGTGCTCGCGTACTTCGTGTGGTTCCGCAGCGTGCAGCAGGTGGGCACCAACCGCACGACGCTCTACGGTACGGGCATCCCGGTGGTCGCAGCACTCACCGCCTGGGCGGTCCGTGGTGAGCGCCCCACCCTGTTCCAGATATTCGGCGCTGCGCTCATCCTCACGGGCGTGTTGATCAGCCGCCGCAAGGACACCGCCATCACGAAGGCCTGAGCGCGCTTCAGCCGCGAGTCCCCCGCTCCAGCGTCAGCCCGTACTCCTCCATCTTCCGGTCGAGCGTCGGCCGGCTGATGCCCAGGAGCTCCGCCGCGCGGACCTTCTTCCAGCCGGACTCGCGAAGCGCCTCCGCGATGGCGTCCCGCTCCAGCCGCGCCACCTGCTCCTGCAGCGTGCGAGGCACCTGCCCCACCGAGCCCTCGCGCACCTCCGGAGGCAGCTGCGGGATGCCAACGTGCCCCGCCGCGTACACGCGCCCCAGCCGCTCCGCGACCAGCTCCAGCTCGCGCACGTTCTGCGGCCAGGGGTACTCCGCCAGGAGGCGCCGGGCCTCGGGCCCCAGCACCGGGGCCTCCCGCCCGCACTGCCGGGCCCCACGCAGCGCGAAGTGCTCCAGCAACACCGGCACGTCGCCTCGCCGCTCGCGCAGGGGTGGCACCTCCAGCTCGAAGCCCGTGAGCCCCCGAGCGAGCGCCGCGTCGAACTCTCCCCGCGACGCGAGCCGCGACACCGGCGAGGCACAGGTGGCGACGACGCGCACGTCCACGGGCTCCTCACCGCCCTGCCGTGCGGGAGCCGCGCGCCGGGCCAGCATCCGCGCCAGCCGCTCCGCCGCGGGCCGGGGAAGCGCCTCCACGTGGCGCAGGAGCAGCGTGCCCGCGTCCGCGCGCAGCACCGCGGACGTCACCGGAGGCTGGCCGGGAGCCCCCGCACGGCCGAAGAGCGCCACCTCCACGGCCTCCAGGGACTGCCGGCACTCCACCGTCACCCAGGGCCCCAGCGCGCGCGGAGACTTCCCATGG
Organism: Corallococcus sp. AB049A; assembly: GCF_003668885.1. Lineage (NCBI taxonomy): Bacteria > Pseudomonadati > Myxococcota > Myxococcia > Myxococcales > Myxococcaceae > Corallococcus > Corallococcus sp. AB049A. Next base: position 29,807 of record NZ_RAWL01000036.1, read on the forward strand.
AGGAAGTGCGCCAGCAGCGCCTTGCCCGTGCCCGGCTCGCCGTGCAGCACCACCGGGGCCGCGCTGCCCGCCGCCCGCCGGGCCTCCTCCACCACGCCCCGGAACGCCCGCGACGTGCCCAGGGGCGTCACCCACGGCGTCTCCGCGGCCTCCGCCTCGCCGCGCGAGCGCACCGCCGTATAGGCCTCACCGCCCAGGCGCCCCAGCGACGCGAGCAACTGCCCCTCGCCCTCGGTGAACGGCGACTCCTCGCGCTCCACGTACAGCACGCCAAAGGGCATCCCGCCCGAAGCCACCAGCGGAGAACACAGCGCCGTGTCCGTCCGCCCCAGCTCCTTGCGCTCCAGCGCCGCCTGCACCAGCGCGCGAGGCACCTCCACGGACGCGGCGCCGGACACCGCCGCCGTGCGAAGCCCCTCCGGTCCGCTCAGGAGCGCCGCGGCCCGGTCCGCGTTGAGCGCGTGCGCCGTCTCCTCCGACAGCCGCCGCAGCACCATGGCCTCGCTCGTGGCCCCCAACAGCGCCGTCCCCGCCGAGTACATCGCCGCGGCCGCGCCCACGTGCGGCAGCACCTCTTCAATCGGAACGTGCTCCGGCTCCTGCGCCACGACACCCGAGGGCTCGTCGACGATGGACACCGGCGGCGGCTCGTACACCGCGATGGTGGCGCCCACGCGCATCCGGTCGCCCGGCCGCAGCACCGCCTCTTCCTGGAGCGCCAGCCGCTGCCCGTTGAGCAGCGTGCCGTTGGTGGAGCCCAGGTCGCGCAGCCGCACCTGTCCCGCGACGGTGTCCAGGAACAGCTGCGCGTGGCGCCGCGACACCTGGTCGTCTTCCAGCGGGATGTCGCAGGAGGGACTGCGCCCGAGGGTCAGCTGGGAGACGACCTCGTACCGGCGCCCCGCGGACGGGCCCGTGAGCAGCAGGAGTGCCGGCATGCGGACGCGGAGCCTAGCAGCGCCCCTCGGGGCACCCGCAAGACGCGCCGGGCTGGACGCAGGGCGCTACATGGGGCGTTCGGCGTTCAAAAGCGCGCGCAGCTCGGATTCGTTGAGCGCACGGCCCTCCCGGGCGATGGCCAGCGCGTTGATCTGCTTCTCCTCCACCTCCACGTGGGCCCCCTTGCGCCACTCCGTGGTGTGCACCGCGCCATCCACCAGCCGGCCCACGACGGAGCCCTCGTCCCGGGCCACAGCCTCCAGCCACAGGTTCTCCACCACCACCTCGCCCTCCGGGTGCGTCTCGAAGGGGGCCCGCACCAGGAACGTCAGGGGCTCCATCAGCCCCTTGCGCTGGAAGCGCGCCAGGAACGCGGGCAAGAGCGCCTGCGCCTCCTCCTGCATGGCCTGGGTCTGCTCGGCCGGCTCCTTGGCGAAGCGCTCCCGGTACGTCGCCAGCAGCTCCGCCGTGTTGTGCCGGCCCAGCGGCGACACCACCGTGAGGAACAGCCCCTCGTGGCCCTCGAAGGCATCCAGCGGCACGCCCAGCAGGTTCGCGCGGGCCTCCTCGGAAGGCACGAGCGTGAAGCTCTGGCCCTCGCTGGTGGCGACCTCCGAGCGCAGCGCCGGCCCCTGCGCGAACGCCAGGTCCGTGCACAGCTCGTGGAGGAAGCTCTCCGCGGCCAGCAGGTCGCCCTCGCCCAGGTGGAAGATCTCCACATCGCGCGCGCCGAACTTCTCCATCCCGTGCGAGTGCACCCACAGCGGGGTGTCCCCTTCGGCCAGCTCGATGGCGTGCAGGTGCACGTGGTCGCGGATGTCGAAGTCCAGCTCCGTGATTTCGACCACGTCCTCGGGCTCGTGCAGCTTGAACGCCGTGAGGTCCACCAGCACGCCCGGCGCCTGCTCCATCAGCGTGCGCACGGTCCACAGCGCCTCGAAGACGGGCAGCGTGGGCTGCGCGCCGCCCGGCTCCAGGAGGAACGCGTAGCACGCCTGGGACTTCTCCACGCGCGCGAAGGCCTCCGGGCTGCCGCTGAACAGCTCCTGCGGGACGCGCGGACGCCCATCGCCCAGGGGCTTGAGCACCACCTTCACCTCGGAGCCGTCCGCGCGCACGGTGAAGCCCCAGTCGCCCTCGTGCGGCACGAACTCCACTTCGTCCGTGGCGAACGCCGCGCGCAGCGCGTCCAGCGACGGCGGCACGGACTGCTCCGTGGCGAGGACGTAGACCTCCTTCACAGGTGCTTCTCGATCTGTCGGAAGAGGTCCACGCGGTCCACCAGGTTGGTGAGGTAGTCCAGCTTGTCCGTCCCCAGCACCAGCACCGGTGACAGTGAGTAGCCCTCGAACCACTCCTCGTAGAGGGCGTTGAGGCGCTTGAGGTACGTGGTCGGGATGTCCTTCTCCATGGACCGCCCGCGCAGCCGGATGCGCTCCTTCAGCGTCACCACCGGGCAGCGCAGGTAGATCATCAGGTCGGGCGGCCGGAGCGACTGGGAGATGGTCTGGTACAGCTCCCAGTACGTGGACCAGTCGCGCTTGTCGATGAGCCGCTGCCGGTGGAGGTTCTTGGCGAAGATCTCCGCGTCCTCGTAGAGCGTCCGGTCCTGGAGCACGGTGCCGGGCGTGCGCTCCAGCTCCCGGTGCAGGCGGAACTTGTGCGTCAGGAAGAAGAGCTGCGAGCGGAACGCCCACGTCTTCATGTCCTTGTAGAAATCCGCGAGGTAGGGGTTCTGGTCATTGGGCTCGAAGGACGGCGTGAGGCCGTACTTCCGGCACAGGAAGGACGTGAGCTCCGTCTTTCCGGCCCCGATGTTGCCCGCGATGGCGATGAACTTTTTCCTGGCCACGCAACCCTTGCTTGTAACCCCGGCGAGCAGCATTCACCAGAAACAATGGCGAGGGGAGCCATGGTAGATAAAGTGCATGCCCCCGCCCCGTTCCGCACGTCCAGGAGCCAGCGCCCCCGCCGCGCCGCCTGCCTGCACGACGGGTGAGCGGCATCCCCGGGGCCCTTCCGGCGCTCAGGTCCCCCGGTAGGAGGAAAGGCGACGCATGCTGCGCAAGCTGTGGTGCATCTTGGTGGCTACGGTGTGGTCCGCGGTCTGCTTCCCCGCGGCCTGCCTCGCCATGCTGGTGACGCTCAACCCGTCGCGCTCGGTGGCGGTCGCCCGGAGGCTCTGGTCGCCCGTGCTCCTGTGGGCCGGGGGGGCGAAGCTGGAGGTCCTTGGCGGGGAGAACGTGGACCCGAAGCGGCCCACCATCTACGTCGGCAACCACCTGTCCACACTCGACATCCCGGCCCACTTCCTCGCCGTACCGGTGGACTTCCGGTTCGTCGCCAAGTCGCAGCTGCGCCTCGTGCCGTTCATTGGCTGGTACCTCTGGCTCGCGGGCCACATCTTCATCGACCGCGGGGACCGCTCGTCCGCCATCGCGTCGCTGGACAAGGCCGCCCGGAAGATCCGCGCCGGCACCAGCATCTTCCTGTACCCGGAGGGCACCCGCTCCCAGGACGGCCGCGTGCTGCCCTTCAAGAAGGGCCCCTTCGCGCTCGCGCTCAAGGCCCGCGTGCCCATCTGTCCGGTCACCATCGAGGGCACCGACAACGTCATGCCCAAGAACTCGTGGAACATCCGGCCGGGCCCGGTGCGCGTGAAGATTGGCCGCCCCATCGACACCACCGGCTTCGCGGACAACGACCGCGAAGGCCTGGCCCGCGCCGTGCGCGCGCAGATCATCGCGGACAGCCTGTCGCTGGGCGGCAAGGGTGGTGACCCCGACACGGCCGTCGCCGCGCCCAACCGCGAGGGCGTCGCGCAGCTCGCCACCTCCGTCACCTCCAAGGCCTCCTGAGCTCCCCGTGCACCTGAACGCGAACCGCCTCCGCTGGCCCGCCGCCCTCCTGGGGCTGGGATTGCTCGTCACCGGCTGCGGCCACGGCCAGGCCCAGGCGCCCGCGCTGACGCCCCAGGCCCAGGCGCGCGCGTACCTGGACGGGAACGACCCGGAGTCGGCGGTGAAGCTCCTGCGCGAATTGCACGCGCGCACGCCGGACGACGTGGACGTGGCCCGCGCCCTCACCGAGGCCCAGGTGAAGGCAGGCCGCGCGGACGCGTGGGCGGAGGAGCTGCGCCAGGCCATCGCGAAGAACGAGCGCGCGGTGGACCAGTACATGCTGGGCCTGACGCTCTTCTCCAGGGCCCGGGACGCGGGCGTCCCCACCGTCAGCGCCTTCGAGCGCGCCATCACCCTGTCCCCCACCACCGCGGAGTTCCACTACCGCCTGGGCGTCGCGCGCCTGGAGTCGGAGCAGTACGCCGCCGCGCTGGGCCCGCTGCGCAAGGCCGTGGAGCTGGCCCCAGAGCGCACCGGCTGGAAGCTGCCCCTGGCCAAGGCCCTGGCCCGCACGGGGGACACGGCGGGCGCCGTGGAGGCCCTGGGCACCGTCGTGCGCGGCAGCCCCACCCCCGCGGAGGTCACCACCGCGCGGGCGCTGATGAACCAGCTGGCGGACCCGTTCCAGAACTTCCCCAAGGCGGCGGAGGCGAAGCTCGAGGAGGGCATGCGCTACCTGCACGAGCTGGACGCGCCCCAGCACGCCGTCATCGCCTTCGAGGAGATCCTCCACGACTACCCGGACCTGGCCGTGGTGCACGCCCTGCTGGGGCTGGCCTACCAGCGCCTGGACGACGCCGGCCGCGCCGTGGACGAGTTCAAGCAGGCCATCGAGCGCGCCCCGCAGGATGGCAAGAACCAGCTGTACCTCGGTGAGCTGTACCTGTCGCGCCAGCGCACGGAAGCGGCGCGCAGCGCCTTCGAGAAGGCCGTGGTGCTCAACCCGCTGCTGGAGCTGGCCTGGTTCCGCCTGGGCGACCTGCGGCTGGAGGCCCGGGACCTGGACACCGCGAAGCAGGCCTTCCAGGTGGCGGTGACGCTGACGCCGGACTCGGTGCCCGCGCGAGGCAAGCTGTCGCTCGTGTACCAATTGCAGGGGGACTACACGGCCGCGCAGCGCGAGCTGAAGTACGTGGCGGACAAGGACCCGGAGAACACCGAGTTCGCCCTGCGCCTGGGCCTGCTCTACACCGAGGAGTCCCAGAAGGCCCGCCGCCCCGAGGACCGCCAGAAGGCCGTGAGCGAGGCCGAGCGCTGGCTGGGGAAGGTGCTGGAGACCCAGCCCGACAACGCGGTGGCCAGCAAGGCCCTGCAGGTGCTCAAGGGCCAGTAGCCACCGGCGCACCGCGCCCTCTACACTCCGCCTCCGATGAGCGACGCGCGCAAACCCTGTC
>NZ_RAWL01000370.1:0-8689 GCF_003668885.1 Corallococcus sp. AB049A
GGGCACCTCCGCCGCGGAGCGTTACGCCGCCTACGTGCAGGCCTGTGCGCTGGACGACGTGGTGGCCCTCACCCAGACGCTCGTCCGCTTCAAGACCGTGAGCAGCGAGGCGCCCGCCGCGAAGAACCCGGAGGTGGCCGCCATGGGCCGCGCCCTGGAGGCCTGGGCGAAGGCGCACGGCTTCGGCTTCCGCACCGTGGGCGACAACGACGTCTTCGAGCTGTCCTGGGGCGAGGGCGAGCCGCTGCTGGGCCTGGTGTTCCACGGCGACGTCGTGCCCGCGCCCGCGCATGAGTGGAAGCGCGCGCCCTTCAAGCCCGTGGTGGAGAAGGGCCGCCTGTACGGCCGGGGCGTGGAGGACGACAAGGGCCCCATCGCCTCCGGGCTCGTCGCGCTGGCCATGGCCAAGGACCTGGGCCTCAAGCCCCAGGGCAAGGTGCTGATCATCATCGGCAACGGCGAGGAGAGTGACTGGAACGGCATGAAGAACTACGCGGACACGCAGCCCAAGCCCACGCACGTCATCTCCGTGGACTCCGGCTACCCGGTGATGGCCGCGCAGTCCGGCTTCGTCGCGTGGACGCTGGAGGCGCCCGTGGGCACGGCCCTCGCCACGCCGAAGGAGGGCATCGTCGCGCGCGCCGTGGACGTGAGCGCGGGCGAGTTCCTCACCCAGGTGCCCGGCGCCGCCACGCTGAAGCTCGCGCCCGTGAAGGGCCAGACGCCGGAGACGGTGCTCGCCGCGGTGAAGGCCGCCATCGCCCAGGAGTCCCCCGCGCGCAAGGACCTGAAGGCGCAGGTGAAGCGAGAGGGCGACACCGTGGTGCTCACCACGCACGGCGTGGCGGTGCACTCGTCCACCGCGGATGAGGGCCACAACGCGCTCTGGGACCTGTCCGCCGTGGCCTCGCGTCTGTCATTGGAGGACAACGGCATCGCGGCGCTCTTGCGCGTGGTGGCGAAGCGCTTCGACGGCGACCACCACGGCGACAAGCTGGGCCTGAAGTACGAGGACGCGCTGATGGGCCCGCTGCTCGTCGCGCCCACCGTGCTGCGCGTGAAGGACGGCAGCGTGTCCCTGGGCGTCAACATGCGCCGGCCGCAGGGCAGGGACGCGGCCGCGTTCAACGCGTCGCTGGACGCCGCCGCGAAGCGCGTGGGCGAGGACTCCGGTGGCCAGGTGAAGGAGGGCACCGGCCGCTACCTGGGTGACCCGCACGTGGCGGACACGTCCGGCCCGCTGGTGAAGACGCTGATGGGCATCTACCAGCGGCAGCGCAAGGCGCCGGACGCGGTGCCCGGCTCCATCCGGGGCGGCACCTACGCGCGGCTGTTCCCCCGCGCCGTGGACTTCGGGCCCGCCTTCCCCAACGAGCCCTACACCGGCCACGCCCCGGATGAGTCCATCGCGCTGGAGACGCTGGATTTGAGCACGCGCATGCTCGCGGAGGCCGTGCACACGCTGGCCATCGCGCCCGCGCCGTGACGGTGGCTCACGGCGGCAGGTCGCCCCTGGGCGGGGGGACGCGGGGCCAGCGGATGGTGAAGGTCGTGCCATCCCCATCGCCGGTCTCCACGCGGACGGTGCCCTGGTGCGCCTGGACCAGCTCGCCGACGATGTAGAGCCCCAACCCCAGGCTGCGCTGCTTGTTGCCTGGATCCTGCTGCGGACGCGACTGCTTGAACGGGTCGAACAGGTGCGGCAGCACCTCCGGGGGAATGGGGTCGCCCTCGTTGCAGACGCGCATCACCACGTCCATGGGCTCGCCGGTGAGCTGGGTGACCACGGGTGAGTCGTTCCTCGCGTGTTGCAGCGCGTTCACCACCAGGTTGCCCAGCACCTGCGTCACGCGGTCCGGGTCCCACTCTCCCCACAGGTCGTCCCCGTGCACCTCCAGCGTGAGGGGCCGCTCCGGATAGACGACCTGCAACTCATCCAGCACGCCCTGGCACAGCTCCAACATGTTGACGCGCTGGCGCGTGACCGGGATGCCTCCGCCCAGGCGGCTGCGGGCGAAGTCGAGGATGTCGTTGATCATCCGCGTCATCCGCGCGGTGGCCTTGCGGATGCGGTCCACGGAGCGGCGCGCGCCCGTGTCCAGGTCCGGGACCTTGCCCAGCATGAAGGCGGACGCGTTCACCGCGTGCAGGGGGTTGCGCAGGTCGTGGCCCAGGACGGCGATGAGTTCTTCCCGGAAGTCGATGGCCTGCTGGAGCGCGGCCTCCGCGTGCTTGAAGTCGCTGACGTCCACCACCGTGTTGCCCACCCCCAGGAGCACGCCGTCCGGGGTGCGCACCGGGAAGTAGTCCACGCGCCAGAACCCTGGACGGCCCCGCACAGGATCCGGCCCCTGGATGAGCACGTCCCGCAGGGGCTGCCCGGTCTCCAGCACCTGGCGCATCGGCCGCTCGACGGACGCCTGGAGGTCTTCCCGGACCATCTCGCGCACCGTGCGGCCCAGGTGCATCTCCACGGACTTGCTGTTGAGGCGCGCCATCGTGCTGTTGATGCGCAGGTGGCGCAGTTCCAGGTCCAGGAAGGCGATGCCCACGGGCGCCGACTCCAGCAGTGAGTCCAGCTGCGCCAGCGACCGCTCGGCCTCCCGGCGTGCCGCGTGCTCGCGCTCGTGCAGCTCCACCTGGGCGATGTGCGCGGACGCCCGCTCCGCGATGGCGTGGAAGAGCAGCACGTCCGAGTCGGAGAAGGCGAAGGCCGTGCGAGAGCCCATGTACGCCATGCCCAGCAGCTGCTCACCGTTCATGAGCGGCAGGCCGTACAGCGCGCGCAGCCCCGCGCGGCGCAGCGGCCCGAGGAGGACGCGCGGGTCGGTGGCGGCCGAGCGGACGAAGAAGGGCCGCCGCTCCAGCGCCGCCTGCCCGCTGACGCCCTGGCCCACCTGCACGCGCAGGCCCTTCACCTCGTCGGTGCCCAGGCCCACCGCGGCGCGCACCACCAGCGCGTCGCCCTCCAGCATCATCACCGCCGCCGTGTCCACGGTGAGCGCGGTCTCCATCAGCCGGGTGAGCAGGCGCTCCAGGAGCGTCTCCATGTCCGGGTCATCCAGCGTCGCCTCGGACATGCGGTCCAGCGTCTGCAACGTGCGCTGCTTCATGTCCCAGAAGAACGTCATCGTCCGGGTGACCACCCGGTCGAGCGTCTCCTCCAGCCGCGTGAGGTCCCCGGGCCGCAGCTGCTGCTCCTGGGTCTCCAGGCGGTGGAGGATGCAGCGGCGCAGGAGGGCGTACTCCTGGGCCACCTCGCCCAGGTTGAAGCCCGCGTCCATCCGGGCCGCGGCGTGCGCCGCCTCCAGGCGCTCGTCCAGGGCCTCTGGCCCCGCCTCCATCGCGTCCGCCAGCGTGGAGAGCAGCTCCGGCAGGTGGTCGATGAGCCAGGGCGGGTGCGCCGGCGCCTTCCCGCCCAGGTGCTTCATCACCTCCTGCTGCCACTCCGCCAGCAGCACGTCGTGGTTCGCGCGCAGGAACTCCGCCGCGCTGGGGCGGGGTCCGCCGCGCGCATGCTCGTCCACGGAGTGTGAATCCGGCCCCTGCATCGCCAGTCTCCCCAGGCCATCGCCCGGCCGCGCCGCCCCTCGCGCGAAGTCTGCGCATGGTGGCCCCGGCGTGCCTTGCCCTCGCGTCGGATGAAGGTCCTCCGCGAGCCCTCGGCCGCCGGTTCCAGGGAGGCCCCCGGACGCGGCGCCCGGTGCGCCGTTCACCTTCGTGCGCTCGGCCGGGCCGGGGGACGTTCGCGCCCCAGGGCGCGCGGGGGCTTGGGGTAGGGTGGCCGGCACAGCATGCCGACCCTCCTGCTCAACCGCTCCGCCGTGGCCCGCAACACCCAGGCGCTCCTGCTCCTGGACGACTTGCGCGAGGCCTTCCGCACCGACGCCCTGGCCCGCACGGTGGCCCCGCAGCGCGTGCGCGCGCCGCTGCACTCGGAGGGCACCGCGCTGGTGCTCTTCCCCGGCTCCGTGCCCGGCATCCCCGCGTACACGGTGAAGGTGCACGCGAAGTTCCCCGGGCAGACGCCCGCCATCCAGGGCGTGGTGCAGCTGCACGACCTGGTCACGGGAGGGCTGCTGGCGGTGATGGACTCCGGCCACCTCACGGCCGTGCGCACTGGCGTGGTGGGCGCGCTGGCCGCGGACGTGCTGGCCCGGCCGGACGCCTCACGCGTGGCGGTGATTGGCGCCGGCCGCCAGGGCGTGCTCCAGCTCAAGCAGCTGCGGCTGGTGCGCACGCTCACCCAGGTGCGCGTCTTCGACACGAACCTGGCGAACGCGAACGCCTACGCCACGCGCATGTACCAGGAGCTGAACCTGCCCGTGAGCGTGGAGACGTCCGTGGCGGACGCCGTCGCGGACGCGGACCTCGTGGTGACGGCCACGTGGAGCCACCACCCCTTCCTGCACGCGGGCATGGTGCGGCCGGGCACGCACATCACCGCGCTGGGCGCGGACGAGCCGGGCAAGGCGGAGCTATCGAAGGATTTGCTCGAACAGGCGCTCTTCGTCTGCGACCACCGGGGCTTGAGCGTGTCCACCGGCGCGGCGGGCGCGGTGGGGCTCACGGAGGCCTCCATCCACGCGGAGCTGGGCGAGGTCCTCGCGGGCCTCAAGCCCGGGCGCACGTCCCAGGAGCAGGTGACGGTGTTCGCCGGCGTGGGCCTGCCCTTCCAGGACCTGGCCACCGCCTGGCACGTGTACCAGGCGGCGACGGGCGACGAGGACGTGCCCACGCTCGACTTCAACGCCTAGAAGCTCAGGCGTTGCCCAGGCCTTGCTCAGGCCTTGGCGAGGGCCTGCGAGAGGCGCACGGCCTCCTCGTGCAGGTCGGTGTCCTCCGCCAGCGGCATGGCGAGCACCTTCTGCACCAGCTCCTTCGCCTTCGCCTCCTGGCCCAGGCGCGCCTGCGCGAGCGCCAGGTTGAGCAGCGGCTCCGGGCGGTCCGGGGCGCGGCGCACGGCCTCCTCCAGCACCGTCACGGCGCGCGGCAGGTGCGCGTTCGCGGGCTCGGCGGGTACGCGCAACAGCAGCTGGCCCAGGTTGTTCGCCGCGCGCCAGCCGTCCGGCGCCAGGCTCATGCCCTGCTCGTACGCGGCGATGGCCTTGTCGTACGCGGGCGGCTCCTGCGCCTCGAAGCAGGTGGCCTCCGCCATCTTCAGGGACTCGTTGGCCACGCCCAGCGACGCCATGGTCTGGCACAGGTGCCGGGCCTGCTCAATCTGACCGCGCGCCAGCATCAGCTGCGCGAGGTTCGCCTGGGCGTCCGCGTCCTTCGGGCGCTGGGCCGCGAGCGCGGAGGCCGCCTGGTAGGACGTGCGCAGGTCGCGCAGCGCCATGGACAGCACCGTCACGGACGCGAGCAGGCGCGGCTGGTTGGGCACCGCCTTGAGGCCCTGCTCCAGCACCTTGCGCGCGTCCACCAGCTTCTCCTGGGAGGACAGCGCGTGTGACAGGCTCAGGTACGCGGGCACGAAGCGCGGCGCCAGCGTGAGCACCTCGCGCAGCGTGGCCAGGCCCGCGTCCGTCTGGCCGGCCTCCAGCTGCACCTGGCCCAGGCGGTAGCGGAACACCGGGTTCTGGGGCGCGAGCTTCGCGGCCTGGGACAGGGCCTCCAGCGCCTGGGGCGCCTTGTCCTGTTTGATCAGCATCATGCCCTTGCCGAAGTGCGCCTCGGCGCGGTTCGGCTCCAGCGCGAGCACGCCCTGGTAGGCCTTGAGGGCGGCGTCCAGCTGGCCCTTCTGGGCGGCGATGTTCGCGCGCACCAGGCCCGTCTCCGCCGTGGCGCCCTGCGCCTCCGCCTTGGCGAGCAGCCCTTCGGCCTGGGGGACCTTGTTCTCCACCAGCGCCAGCTTGGCCATCACCACCAGCGCGTCGCGGTGGTTGGGGTTCTTCGCGAGGAGCTTCTCGGCCTCGGCCCTGGCCTGGGCGACCTGGCCCTGCGCGAGAAGGGTTTCCAGAGAGTTCATGAGGGAAAGTGTCCCCCAGGGGGCGGGGGCTGTCGAGCAACGGGGAAAAGGAAAGGGCCTCGCCCGGATGGACGAGGCCCTTGGGAAGAGCTTCGGGTGCGCGAGGCTGGGGACTACCAGTGGCTCAGCGCGTTCTTGATGCCCTCGCCGACGTTCTTGATGCCCTCGCCGACGTTCTGCACCGCGTTGCCCAGGCCCTCGGCGGCGCTCTTCGCCGCGTCGCCAATCTTGCCCACGTCGACGGAGAAGCCGAACTCGATGCTCGCGCCGATGCCCAGCGCCGCGCCCACGTCGAAGTTGGCGGACAGCTTGCCGTCCTTCAGGCCGACGTTGGCCTCGAACTCCACGCCGATGCCGGCGAAGGCCTCGGCGCCGGCCGTGACGGTCGCGGGGCCAATCTCCTGGCTGACCTCCGCGCTGGCGCGGGCGCCGGCGAAGGCCTCACCGTGGACGGAGGCCGCGGCCTGGCCGTGCAGCGGGTCCAGCACCACCTGGCCCGTGGCGGTCGCCTCGGCGCCCACGTTGCCCTCGGCGCCCCACTCGGAGCGGCCCAGCGCGCTGTCCGCGTGGCCTTCCACGGAGCCGCGCACCAGGTCGGCGCGCGCGTCCACGGAGCCCTGCGCGCCAATCTTGCCGTGCAGCGGGTCGATGGAGACGTTGCCCTGCGCGGCCACGTCCGCCGCCAGCACCTGGCCCTCCACCGTGTTGTGGAAGTTGCCGTTCACGTCACCGGAGGTGTGCGAGCCGGAGGCCGCGGAATAGCTCTTGTTCCACTCACCGGAGGCCACCGTCTGGTCGAAGCGGCTGGTCTCCAGCTGCTTCTGGATGTCCGTGGTGGTGTTGGGGTTGGCCTGGTTGCTGGTGGAGACGCGGTTGCCCTGAACGCCGCGGTTCAGGTTGATGGTCGCCTCGCCCTGCGCCCGGTTCTCCGTGTGGGCCTGGACCTCGCGCCGCACCTGCGTCCCGTTGGCCGGAGGGGTCGTCGTGGTGTTCCGGAACACGGGGCGGTAGCGGTTGGTCTCGATGGACATGGAAGCGGGCTCCGGCGGGCGCGAGGCGCGGTGGGAAAGCTTGTGACTTGAGAATTTATCGGCAGGGGCCCGAGAAAGTTTCCGCGTCTCTTTTTCTTTCTGATCCGCCCATGCCCCTCAGGGCTCGGATCTCCCGGGAGCCAGGATTCCCTGGGGATCGAACGCGTCCTTCAGCCGCCGGCGCACCGCCGTGGAGTCGTCCCGCACGGCCGGTACGGCTCCCTGCGCCTGGAGTCCGGCTCGGGTCAGGTGATACCCGGCGTCCGCCAGCTCGCGGGTGAGGGCGCGGTAGCAGGCCTGGGCGCGGGTGTCCTCGCCCTTCGCGTCGCGGTCATAGGCGAGCGCGGTGATGAGGTAGACGCAGCGCGGGGAGAACGCGAGCAGGGCCAGGTTGGGCTCGAAGCCGAAGAGGCGGGGGACGCGGTCCGCGATGTCGGTGGCGCGCTTCGCGTCCTGTCCGGTGAAGGGGACGGCGACGCAGCACCAGATGAAGCCGCAGCGGTCGCGGTCCGGGTTGGGGTCCTCCGGCTGGGGCGTGCGCTTGCGCCAGTAGGTCATGGCGAGGTTGGCCTCGGAGGGCACGCCCTGGAAGCCGCCCTCGCCGTCCAGCACCTCCGGGCCGAAGGACAGCGGGCGGAAGGCGCCCTCCAGGGCCCGCGCGAGCCGCTTCTCCAGGAGCGCCCCGAACTCCGCGTCCGGGGCGGTGAGGGTGCCGCTGATGGCCCAGCGGCCGAAGCCCTCGCGGAACTTCTCCCGGGCCCAGTCCGGCAGGGGCGTGCGGCCCACGGCGGCGTAGGGGAACTGCTGGGTGACGCTGTAGGCCTTGATGTCGTTCCAGAAGAAGAAGCTGCCCTTGAGCGTGCCGTCCAGGGCCAGCGCCTGGAGCCGGTCCACGAAGGTCCACAGCTGCGCGTCGTCGTTCACGGCGCAGACGAACTCGCGCAGCCAGGGCTGCTTGCGCGCCAGCCAGAACGTCATCCGCGTCACCACGCCCAGGGACGACTGGCTGAACAGGCCGTCCAGCACCGGGCCCAGGCCCCAGCGGAAGACGGGCGCGGCGCGCGAGTCCGGGAACCTCGCGTGGCCCGTCTCGATGCGCTCGCCCGTGGGCAGCACGGCCTCCAGCGCGCACACGTGCTGGAAGATGTCCGCGTGGGGGCCGCGTCCGTCGCCGCGCTCCAGCGCGTTGCCCACCAGGCTCGCGTCCGGGGAGCCGCCGATGGTGGTGATGAAGTTCGCGGACTGGCGCTCGCGCAGGTACGCGGCGGCCTGGCGGAACGTCACGCCGGGCTCCACGGTGATGTACGCCAGCTGTTCGTCGTACGCGACGACGCGGTTCATGCGCCCCAGGTCCAAGAGCACGCTGCCGTCGCCCGGAGGCACGCGCGAGCCATAGCCCCAGTTGCGGCCGGCGCTCACCGGGTACACCGGCACGCGGTGCGCGCTCGCGATGCGCAGGCACGCCTGCACCTGCGCGGTGTCCGCGGGCCGCACGATGGCGGGGATTGTCTGGGTGGTGGCGAAGGTGGCCGTCCGGGCGGCCTCCAGCGCTTCGGGGTCCACGACGACGTGCGCCTCGCCCACGGCCTCCCGCCACGCGGCCAGGGCCGCCTGGAGGTCCGGAGCCTTGCCTTCGGTCTCGCTCACGGCGCCGCAGTATGCCCGCGCGAGCGGCCCTGCGCTGACC
>NZ_RAWL01000371.1:0-8682 GCF_003668885.1 Corallococcus sp. AB049A
CCGCCCGCCTCCGGCCCCGCCGGTCGCCAGCACACCCGCGCCGGTCCGGGGCACTCCCGCGGGAGGGCCACCCGCGGCGCGCCCCGGCGAGTCCTCCACGTCCGGGACTCGGACGCGCTTCACACTGAGCGTGGAGGCGCTGGAGGCCGTGCGCGCGGCGCTGGCCCGGGGCGATTGGCGCGAGGCCGCCCGGCGGGCGGGGGCCCAGTCAGCCGACCCGGAAGGCGCCCTGGCCGCGGTTCGTGCACTGGCCAACCTGGATCCGCGCGCGGCGCTGTACGCCTGCGAGGAGGCCTCGGTTCGTCACCCACTGGTCGCCGGTCTGCGGTATCTGGAGGCCTTGCTGCTGCTGGGACGGGCGCGGCTGCCCGAAGCGGAGCGGTCCGCCCGGCAGGCGCTCTACCTGGAGCCGGGGCTCGCGGTGGGCCACCTGCTCCTGGGCCACGTGCTGCGCCGGCAGGACCAGGCCGCCGCCGCCGCCCGGGCCTACCGCGAGGCGGAAGGGCTGTGCCGGAAGCTGCCGCCAGAGGCGCTGGTGCCGCTGGCGGAAGGTGAGCGGGCCGGAGCGCTGGCGGACGTGGCCCGCGACGAGGCGCGGCGCCTGGAGCGGATGGAAGGCTAGAGAGGCTCAAGCGGATGCCGAAGCGCGAGGGAAACATCGACTGGGACAAGGTCCGGGCCCGGCTGGAGGCGCTGGAGCGCGCCACCGAGGCGCGCGACACCCTCACGGATGAGGCCGCCCGCGAGGCGCTCGACGCGCGCGCGCGCGCCCTGGCCCGCCCGGCGGACCTCCCCGTGCTGCCCGGCAGCCAGCGGGAGGTGGTGCGCTTCAAGGCCGCGGGCCAGACGTATGCCCTGGAGTCGCGCTTCATCCTGGAGGTCCTGCGCGCGCCGGAGCTCACCCTGCTGCCGGGCGCGCCGCCGCTGTTGCGCGGCCTGACGCTCTTGCGCGGCGAGGTGCTGCCCGTGGTGGAGCTGGCCCCGCTGTTCGGCCGGCCCGCGGCGCAGGACGTAGGCCCCGTGCTGGTGGTGGGCACGGCCCGCGCGGAGCTGGGCCTGCGCACGGATGAGGTGATGGAGGTGGCGGTGCTGACGGGCACGGAGCTTCTGCCCGCGCCCCCCTCCCTGGAAGAAGCAGCGGGCGCGCTGGTGTCCGGCGTCAGCCCCGACGGCACGCTCGTCCTGGAGGGAGAGGCCCTCCTCGCCGACGAGCGTCTCGTGTTCGAGCTTTCCGAAGAAGGAGTCGCATGAGCATCGGGAATCGCATCGCGCTGGGCTTCGGGCTGTCCCTGCTGGTGCTGCTGATCATCGCCGGCGTGGCCTTCCAGGGCGCCCAGCAGCTCACCACCACCACCGAGGGCCTGCTGGAGGCCCACAACAACTACAAGCTGCTGCGCGAGGTGCGCGCGCTCGTCGTGGACGCGGAGACCGGCCAGCGCGGCTTCATCCTCACCGGTGAAGAGACCTACCTGCGCCCGTACCAGAACGCCATGGCCGAGCTGCGAACGGACCTGGACGCCCTGCGCCCCGCGATGGCCCGCTACCCGGATCAGCGCACCCGCTTCGCGAAGCTGGAGCCCCTGGTCCTGAACAAGCTGGACGAGCTGGCGGACACCATCCGCGTCCGCCGTGAGCAGGGCTTCGAGGCGGCCCAGGCCATCGTGAAGACCAACCGCGGCCAGAAGGAGATGGAGACCATCCGGGAGCTCATCTTCGAGATGCGCGACACGGAGGAGGAGCGCTGGAAGCAGTACTCCGACGCCGCCACCCAGGCCGCGCAGCGCAGCGTCTGGGTGCTGGCGCTGGGCACCCTCCTGGGCCTGGCCATCGTGGGCGTGGGCAGCTTCGTCATCACCCGCGGCATCACCGACCCCCTGCGCAAGCTCACCTTCGGCGCGGAGCAGCTGGGCAAGGGCGACCTCACCCACCGCATCGACGTGCGCGGCAAGGACGAGATGGCCGACCTGGCCGGCGCCTTCAACGGCATGGCGGAGCGCCGCCAGCAGGCGGAGGTCCAGCTGGCGAAGCAGGCCGAGCAGCGCGAGCACACCCTCAAGACCGTGGCCGAGTTCGTCAACCAGCTGGCCGGCGCGTCCTCCGAAATCCTCGCCAGCACCACCGAGCAGGTGGCCGGCGCCCAGGAGCAGGGCACCGCCGTCACGGAGACGGTGAGCACCATCGAGGAGATCACCAAGACGTCCGAGGAGGCCGCCGGCCGCGCCCGCGCGGTGAGCGAGTCCGCCCGTCACTCGGAAGAAGTGGGCCGCTCCGGCCGCCGCGCCGTGGAGGAGGCCGTGTCCTCCATGGGCGCCGTGCGCGACCAGGTGGAGTCCATCGCGTCGCGCATCCTCGCCCTGGCGGAGCAGGCCCAGGCCATTGGCGACATCATCACCACCGTCAATGACATCTCCGAGCAGACGCACATGCTGGCGCTCAACGCGTCCATTGAAGCGAGCCGCGCGGGCGAGCACGGCCGCGGCTTCGCCGTCGTCGCCTCCGAGGTGAAGGCCCTGGCGGACCAGTCCAAGAAGGCCACCGCGCAGGTGCGCCAGATTCTGGGCCAGATTCAAAAGGCCACCCACGGCGCGGTGATGACCACGGAGGAGGGCACCAAGAGCGTGTCCGCCGCCACGCGCGTCGTCACGGAGGCCGGCGCCACCATCCAGCAGCTGGCGGACCTGCTCACGCAGGCGTCGCTCACGGCCGCGCAAATCGCCGCGTCCGCCAACCAGCAGGCCACCGGCATCGGGCAGATCCGCCAGGCAATGCACGACGTGAACCAGGCCACGCAGCAGGGGCTCATCTCGTCGCGGCAGACGGAGCGCGCGATGCAGGACATCAACGCCATGGGCCAGAAGTTGAAGGGGCTGCTCGGGGAGTTCGGGCGCTAACCCATGGATCGCGACAGGCTGGCGCAGGCACTGCTGGACTCGTTCCTGGAGGAGCTGGAGGGGCACGTCGTGTCCCTCAACCGGGACCTGCTCGCGCTGGAGCAGGCCCCGGCGCGCGCGAAGGAGCTCATCCCCGGCCTCTTGCGCACGCTGCACAGCGTGAAGGGCGCGTCGCGCGCGGCCAGCGCCAGCATGGTGGAGAACGCCTGCCACCGCATGGAGGAGGTGCTGGAGCCGCTCATCCACGGGCGCGCCGCCACGCCGGACCTCTTCGAGCTGTGCTTCGCCACGGTGGACGCGCTGGACGACGCGGGCCGCCGCCTGGCCGCGCGCCAGGAGCTGGCGGGCTCGCCGCTGGAGACGCTGCTGCCCCAGCTGGAGCAGGCCGCGCACGGCACGCCCTCGCAGGCGCCCCCGAAGCCGGCCCCTGTCGTCCCTGCCGCTCCTGAAGCAAAGCCCGCGGAGCCCGAGCCGGAGCTGCCCGCCCCCGCCCAGGCCAGTGGGGAGGCGCTGCCGGTGCGCGTGTCCGGGCAGAAGCTGGACGCGCTGCTGGGCCGCAGCGGTGAGTTGCGCGTGGCCATGCTGCGCCTGGAGGGCCACGCCGAGTCCCTGGAGTCGCTGCGCGACGACGTGATGGGCCTGCGCGAGCGGGTGCGCGGCACGCAGTCCGAGACGACGCTGCGCCGCGTGGAGCTGGAGCTGGCGCGGGTGGCGCGCGTGCTGGCGCAGGACCGCCGCGCGCTGTTCCAGTCCTCCACCGGCCTGGATGATGAGGTGCGCCGCGCGCGCATGCTCCCCTTCGAGGAGGGCTGCACCGGCCTGGAGCGCGCCGCGCGCGACGTGGCGCACGGCCTGGGCCGGCGCGTGCGCATGGAGGTGCACGGCGGCGGGCTGGAGCTGGACCGCTCGCTCTTGCAGTCCCTGCGTGAGCCGCTGCTGCACCTGGTGCGCAACGCGGTGGCGCACGGCCTGGAGGCGCCGGAGGAGCGCGTGCGCCACGGCAAGCCGGAGGAGGGCCGCGTGGTGCTGTCCGCGCGCCTTCGCGGCAGCCGGGTGGAGGTGGCGGTGGAGGACGACGGGCGCGGCCTGGACCTGGAGGCCCTGCGCGAGCGCGCGCGGACCCGGGGCATGGAGGCGCCCGAGGACGACGAGGACGCGGCGCGGCTCGTGTTCCTGCCGGGCCTGTCCACCGCGGCGAAGGTGACGGCGGTGTCCGGCCGGGGCGTGGGCCTGGACGTGGTGCGCGCCCAGGTGGAGGCCCTGCGCGGCAGCGTGGAGGTGACCTTCAAGGCGGGCCAGGGCACGCGCTTCACGCTGGACGTGCCCCTCACGCTGAGCACCCTGCGCGTGCTGCTGGTGTCCGTGGGCGGGCAGGTGCTGGCGCTCGCCAGCGAGGGCGTGGACCGGCTCTTGCGCCTGACGCCCTCCGACGTGCGCGAGGTGGAGGGGCGCATGTCCTGGGTGACGCCGGAGGCGCTGGTGCCGCTGGCGTCGCTCGCGGGCGTGCTGGACCTGCCCCCGGGGCCGCCCAAGGCCCGGCCGCCCGCGGTGGTGCTGTCCGCGGGCACCGCGCAGGCGGCGCTGGTGGTGGACGAGGTCATCGCGGAGCAGGAGGTGCTGGTGCGCTCCCTGGGCAGCCGCGTGAAGCGCGCCCGGCACGTGGCCGCCGCGGCGGTGTTGCCGGACGGGCGCATGGCGCTGCTGCTCAACCCCGCGTCGCTGGTGCGGGCCGCCGGGGGACGCCCCTCCGGGGAGTTCTTCCCCACGCCCAAGGAGCGGGCGGCGCGGCGGCGCGTGGTGCTGGCGGACGACTCGCCCACGACGCGCATGCTGGAGCAGAGCATCCTGGAAGGCGCCGGCTACGACGTCGTCGCGTGCGCGGACGGCGCGGAGGCGTGGGAGCGGCTGCAGGCGGGCGGCGCGGACGCCATGGTGATGGACGTGGAGATGCCGCGCATGGACGGCTTCCAGGTGACGGAGGCCGTGCGTACCTCTCCACGCTTCGGGCGCGTGCCGGTGGTGCTCGTCACGTCGCGTGAGAAGCCCGAGGACAAGGCGCGCGGCCTGCAAGCCGGCGCGAGCGCCTACATCGTGAAGAGCGCGTTTGACCCGACGAGCCTGCTGGAGACGCTGAGGCGACTGCTATGAAGACCGAACCGTTGCGCATCCTGGTGGCCGAGGACTCGCCCACCGCCCGGCGGCTGCTGGTGGAAATCCTGCGCACCGACCCGGGGCTCACCGTGGTGGGCGAGGCCAGGGACGGCATTGAGGCGGTGGACCTGTGCCAGCGCCTGCAGCCGAACCTGGTGACCATGGACATCCAGATGCCGCGCATGGACGGCCTGGACGCCACCCGCCGCATCATGACGGAGGTCCCCACGCCGGTGGTGGTGGTGTCCACGCTGGTGGAGCGCGACATCCAGACGTCCATGGCCGCGCTGAGGGCCGGGGCGCTGGCGGTGCTCCAGAAGCCGGTGGGCCCGGAGTCGCCGGACTTCGAGGCCGACAGCCGCCGCCTGCGCGACACGCTCAAGGCCATGGCCCAGGTGAAGGTGGTGCGCCGCTGGCCGGACCGCTCCGCCATGCTCACGCCCCCGCAGGAGACGACGCTCACGCCCAGCACCCGCCCGCCGGCCGTGCTGGCCATGGCCGCGTCCACCGGAGGCCCGGCGGCGCTCTACCGCATCCTGTCCGACCTGGGTGAGAGGGACACGCCGCCGCCCCCCATCCTGCTGGTGCAGCACATCGCGCTGGGCTTCGGCTCCGGCCTGGCCACGTGGCTGGGCACGGCCACGAAGCTGCGCGTGAAGGTGGCCGAGGACGGCGAGCCCCTCATGCCCGGCACGGTGTACCTGGCCCCGGACGACAAGCACCTGGGCGTCACCATGGACCACCGCGCGCAGGTGTCCGGCGCCGCGCCCATCCAGGGCTTCCGGCCGTCCGCCAACTGGCTCTTCCGCGCCGTGGCCCGCGCCTACGGGCAGACGGCCCTGGCGGTGGTGCTCACCGGCATGGGTCAGGACGGCCTGGACGGCATCCGGGACCTCCACCAGGCGGGCGGGCGGGTGATCGCCCAGGACGAGGCCACGTCCGTGGTCTACGGCATGCCCGCCGTGGTGGTGGGGGCCAACCTGGCGCATGAGGTCCTGCCTCTGGGGCAGATCGCGCGGCGGCTGCTGGCGCTGCTGCAACCCATGGGTCGCCTCATCTGAAGTGTTGGTTGAGCGAAAATCATTCACCCAAGTGGGTGGCCGGAATGGCGGCCCTGGCACGGAGTGTCAATATCGGGTCCAATCGGGGGCGTCCCCACGCCCCCACTTCCCGATGAGTGCTCCCACGACTGGCCTGGCCTACGAGGCGGTTTTCGCCGCCATCCCCGACCCTGCGTACCTGCTGGATGGCACGGGCCGCCTGGTGTCGTGCAGCGCGGCGGGAGCCCGGGCGCTCGGCCGTGAGGCGGGAGCGCTGGCGGGCCGGCACTGGAGCGAGCTGGGGCTGCCGCAGGAGGCGCTGGCCGCGCTGGAGTCCGCGCGTGTCCGCGTGGTGACACTGCGCGAGACGACCACCGTGGAGGCGCCCTGGCCGGGCGCGCAGGGCCTGCGGCGGCACGCGCTGGTGCTCACGCCGCTGGGCCCGGAGACGGACGCCTCTCCGTCGGTGCTGGTGACGGCGCGGGCGCTCACGGAGGCCGAGGCCATCTACTCCCGCGCGCTGGAATTGGAGCAGGCCGCGCGCGCGGAGGTGGAGACCGCGGAGCGCCGCCGGTCCTTCCTGTACCAGGCGATGACGACGCTGTTCACGCACCCGCCGGATCCGCAGGGCATGTACACGCTGCTCGCGCACCTGGCGGTGCCGGACCTGGCGGACTGGTGCCTGGTGGACGCGCTGGAGCAGGGCCCGTGGGTGGGCCGCGCGGCGGTGGCGTGCCTGGACCCGACGCAGCAGGAGCGCGCCCGGGGCCTGCCCATGCGCACGGAGGTGCGCGACGACGCGCCCGTGGGCCTGTTGCGCGTGCTGCGCACGGGCGAGCCGGAGCTGGTGCCCGCGGTGACGGAGTCGCTCCTGCGCGCGGCGGCGGCGGAGCCCGCGCACCCGGCGATGCTGGAGGCGCTGCAGGCGCGCTCGTACATGATCATCCCGCTGCGCGCGCGCGGCCACACGCTGGGCGCGGTGACGTTCGTGAGCTCCGGCTCCGGGCGGCGCTACGGCCCGGACGACCTGGCGCTGGCGGAGGACCTGTGCCTGCGCGCGAGCCTGGCCATCGACAACGCGCGGCTGGTGGGTGAGTCCCGCCGGGCGGCGCGCGCTCGCGAGGACCTGCTCGCGGTGGTGTCGCACGACCTGAAGAACCCGCTGGGCGTGGTGCAGCTGGGCGCGGCGCTGCTCCTGCGCGGCACGGCGGGCAAGCCGGGCGGCGAGGCGGTGGCGAAGCAGGCCACGCGCATCAACGACGCGGCGGAGCGCATGTCGCGGCTCATCAGCGACCTGCTGGACTGGGGCCGCCTGGAGGCGGGCCACCTGCCGCTGGAGTTGGGCGAGCACACCGCCGTGGCGCTGGCCACGGAGGCGCTGGAGGCCATCCGGCCGCTGGCGGAGGCCAAGGGGCTGCACCTGGAGGCGGACCTGCCCACGGAGGGCCTGCGCGTGAGGTGCGACCGCAGCCGCGTGCTCCAGGTGATGGGCAACCTGCTGGGCAATGCCGTGAAGTTCACGCCGCCGGGCGGCACGCTGGCGGTGAAGGCGGTGATGCGCGGCGGCGAGGTGTCCTTCGACGTGCGCGACACGGGCAACGGCATCACGCCGGACGCGCTGCCGCACATCTTCGACCGCTACTGGCAGGCGCGCGACGCGGCCGCTCGCGGCACCGGCCTGGGGCTGGCCATCGCCAAGGGCCTGGTGGAGGCCCACGGCGGCTCCATCCGCGCGGAGAGCATCCTGGGCACCGGCAGCGTCTTCACCTTCACGCTGCCCGTCGCGCACATCGGCATGCCCGTCCCGGCCCCGCAGGCCGCGGCCTCCGGCGGCATGACGCGCCCGCGCGACACGTACGAGCACTGACGCTTCAGCGCCCCTTCCTCCGCGATGGAGGGGTGGGCGGAGGGGTGAGCACCTGGCGCGCGTGCTCCAGGAAGGCGCGCAGCGCGGGTGACACCTGCGCGCGGCCGGGGAAGTAGAGGAAGAGGCCCGGCACGGACGCGGCGTACTCCTCCAGCACTCGGCGCAGCGTGCCCGCCTTCAGCTGCGCCTCCACCTGCGACTCCAGCACGTACGCCAGGCCCAGGCCGGCCTCCGCCAGCCCCAGCCAGACGCGCTCGTCGTTGGTGGTCACCGTGCCGCGCACCGGCAGCCGCCACGTGCGCGAGCCCTTCTCCAGGTCCCACGGCAAGAGCGCCCCGGTGTTGGACGAGCGGTAGGTGAAGCAGTCGTGCTGGAGCAGGTCCTTGGGCTTCACCGGCGTGCCGTGGCGCTCCAGGTACTCCGGCGCGCCCACCACGATGAAGCGGAACGCGGGCGCGATGCGCACCGCCACCATGTCCCGCTCCAGGTACTCCTCCAGCCGGATGCCCGCGTCGAAGCCCTCCGCGACGATGTCCGCCTTGCGGCTCTCCACCACCAGGTCCAGCTCCACCTGGGGATGGCGCTCCCGGAACGAGGCCACGAGCGGCGTGAGCACGAAGGGCAGCGCGGTGGCCGGCAGCGTCAGCCGCAGCGCGCCCGTCAGCGTCCCGGGCCGTGAGGACGCGTCCTTGAGCGCCCCCAGGGCCTGCGCCACGCCCGGCCCGGCCTGCTC
>NZ_RAWL01000372.1:0-8619 GCF_003668885.1 Corallococcus sp. AB049A
CTCCCACCGTGCGCATCACCAACATGCGCAAGCCCGAACCGGTGGCTCCGCCCGAACCTCCGCCCCACGGCGACGAGGAAGCGGACGAGCGCATGTTCCCGGAAGAGGGCTCCGCCGAAGGCTGTGCGTCCGGCGAGTGCATCCCCGTCGCGCAGCCCGCCGCCCCGGAACCGGAGCCGCCGGAACCCGAGCCGCCGCCCGCGATGGCGCCCGTCGCCACCAGCCGCGACAACCCCAACCGCCCCCTGCCCGAGCGCTGGCGCGCCGCCGTGGAGACCGTGAAGGCCGCGTCCGTGCGCCACGGCACGGCGCTCGCCAACGGCCGCCTCCAGTCCATGCGGGCGGGTGAAATCGTCCTGGGCTATCCGCCCTCCGCCGCCTTCCACAAGGCCGCCGTGGCCGCCCCCGTGGGCAAGGCCACCGTGGACGCGGCGCTGGCCTCGCACTTCGGCAAGGCCGTGAAGCTCACCATCGTGGACGTGCCCCAGACCCAGGAAGCCCTCCCGGGCGGAATGGGGCTGAGCCTCTCCGAGGTGGACACCCAGACCCGCAACACCCACGAGAAGACCACCGAGGGCAAGGTGCGCTCCCACGCGTCCGTGCGGGCCATCCTCAAGATGCTGGGCGGCGAAATCGAGCACATCCAGGTCTACGAGCCCGAGCGGCCACCGGCCAACCTCCCGGACGTCCCGGCCGCTCCTGACGACTGACAACGCCGCCGGGCCCCGCTAGGGTGCGCGGACCACGTCCCTGCTCCGAGCGGCGCCATGCCGGCCCGCGCTCCCACGACCGGGGACCGAGGAAGCACATGCCCGGCATCGACCTGAACTACTTCATCCGGCAGGCGAACAAGCTCACCGAGAAGATCGAAGAGCGGAAGAAGCAGCTGGCGGAAGAGACCGTCGAGGCGAAGTCCGGCGAGGGCCGCGTGACGGTCGTCGCCAACTGCGTGCAGGAGATCCGCAGCATCAAGATCGACAAGAGCGCCATCGACCCCAACGACCCGGGGATGCTCGAGGACCTCATCACCGCCGCCGTGAACGCTGCCCTGGCGAACAGCCGTCAGCACATGAACGCGGAGCTGGCGAAGATCTCCGGCGGCGTGAAGATCCCCGGCATTAATTAACGACGGATGACTCCCGATCCGCTGAACCGCCTGGTCGCCCAGCTCGCGAAGCTGCCGGGCATTGGTGAGAAGACCGCCCAGCGCCTCGCGTTCCACATCCTGCGGGCGCCGGGCGAGTTCGCCGTCGACCTCTCGCAGGCCATCCGCGAGGTGAAGGAGAAGGTGCACCTGTGCGTGCGCTGTTTCTCCCTCACCGACTCGGAGCTGTGCGGCTTCTGTCGCGACAACCGCCGCGACGAGCGCGCCCTGTGCGTGGTGGAGACCTACTCCGACCTGATGGCGCTGGAGCGCACCCGCGAGTTCAAGGGCCGCTACCACGTGCTGCACGGCGTGCTGTCACCGCTGGAAGGCGTGGGCCCGGAGCAGCTGCGCATCAAGGAGCTGCTCCAGCGCCTCAACGACAGCCGGGTGGAGGAGATCATCCTCGCCACCAACCCGGACATCGAGGGCGAGGCCACCGCGCTCTACCTCACGCGCCTGCTCAAGCCCATGGGCCTGCGGGTGACGCGCATCGCGCAGGGCCTGCCCATGGGCGGCGACCTGGAGTTCGCGGACCAGGCCACGCTGGCCAAGGCGCTGTCCGCCCGCCGCGACCTGTGACGGCGCGGGCTACTGCGTCACCTTCCACGAGAACGGCATCAACACCGTGACCTCCTGGTCGCGGTGCGCCGGGAAGCGCAGGCTCTGGGCCTGCGCCTCCAGGCAGCGCCCCACCGCCGTGGACGCCAGCGGCCCGCGCGTGCCCGCGCGCACCTTGCCGGAGGACACGATGGTGAGCTCCACCTGCACCTCGCCGGAAGCCGCCGGCAGGTCGGACTTGTAGCGCTCGAAGCAGCCCGTGATTTTCGAGCGGCCGCCGGACACCACGCGCTGGATGTCGTCGATGCCCAGCGACACGGGCTCCTTCGCAGCCGGCTTCTTCCCCGGCTTGCGGCCGCGCGTGTCCTCCACCTCCGCGCCGTCGTCCACGGGACGTGAATCCGTGACGGACGCCGCCACCGACTCACCGCCCGGCGTGCCGTCCGGCACGTTCGCGGGGGGAGGACTCTCGGGCTTCGGGGCCTGCACGGCAGGAGCCGGCTGCGGCGCGGCCACCACGGGCGCGGGGGCCGGCCGCGGCGCGACGTTCGTTCCGGCACCACCGGGCCGCGCGACGACGAACGCCACTCCGGCGGCCATCAGCGCCATGCCCCCCACCACTCCGGCAATCCAACGCCGGGACGCGGGCTTCGCCACCGGAGCGCCCGGCACGACCTCCGGCACGGGCAACGCCTTGTTCTGCGCGGTCAGCGCCCTCACGCCCGTGCCGCTGGGGCGGGACACCTGCGGCCCGTAGGAGGTCGTGGCCAGTCCCCCGGCGGGCTGTGCGACCGCCGCGAACTCCGGATCCATCGGGCGCGCGGCCGTGAGCGTGGCCATCGTGGGGATGCGCGTCTTCTCCGTGACGCGCTCCTCGCCGAAGTGGTTGCGCAGGAACGTGCCCAGCGCCGGAGCGTTCGCGGCCCCGCCCTGGAACCCCGCCGCGAAGGTCTCCAGCGCTTCCGCGAAGTCCTCCGCGCTCGCGTACCGGTCCTCCGGCTTGATGGCCATGGCCTTGAGGATGATGGCCTCCAGGCCCTCCGGCAGGTCCGGCCTCAGCGCGCGCGGCTTCTCGAACTCGCCCTGCAACAGCGCGTTGAGCACCGCCAGGTCGTTCTCGCGGGAGAAGGGCCGCACGTGCGTGACGGCCTCGTAGAGGCTGACACCCAGGGAGAAGACGTCCGCGCGCGGGTCGACCTCCTTGCCCTGCGCCTGCTCCGGCGCCATGTAGATGTACTTGCCCTTCACCACGCCCGTGCGCGTCTGGACCAGGCGCGACTCGGCCTTGGCGATGCCGAAGTCCAGCACCTTCACCTGGCCCTGGTACGTCACGTACAGGTTGGACGGGGACACGTCCCGGTGCACCACGTGCAGCGGCTGGCCCTGCTCGTTGGTGAAGGTGTGCGCGAAGTGCAGGCCTCGCGCCGCGTCGATGAGCACCCGCATCACCACCGGCAGCGGCACGTACTGCCGGCGCCGGCCCGCGAGCCGCAGCGTCGTGGAGAAGTCCTCGCCCGCGAGGTACTCCATGCAGATGTAGTAGCAGCCGTCGATGAAGCCCAGCTCGTGGATCTGCACGATGTGCGGATGCGACAGCTTCGCGGCGAGCCGCGCCTCGTCGCGGAACATCTCCACGAAGTCCGGGATGGCGGACAGCGACGGCAGCATCCGCTTGAGCACCACGTTGCGCTCGAAGCCGTCCGCGCCCAGCAGCTTGGCGAGGAAGATCTCCGCCATGCCGCCCTCGGCCAGCTTGCGCACGAGGACGTACTGTCCGTAGGGCTGCAGCAGCGTGGCGGTGGAGGCGCCGGCGGGATCCGGAATGGGAACGTTGGGCTGTGCCATCCCTCAAGGTCCTCGCGCTTTCAGGGTGCGCACCGTGAGTACGTCCGGGGCACCAGGGCGCGTCATCTTAAACACCAGCAGGGGGGGCATTCCCATGGGGGGCACCCACGTATCGAAGCGGTGCTTGGCGTCCAAGGGCACGTCCCGTCCGTTGATGGACAGGCGGGCATTCACCGGCGCCACGCCCGAGGCCCGCACCTTCTCCGCCGCCGGCCCACCCTGGCGCGGGCTGTCCACCACCAGCCCCACCACCGAGTTGTCGTAGACGAGCTCCAGCTTG
The DNA here is from genome assembly GCF_003668885.1 of Corallococcus sp. AB049A. NCBI lineage: Bacteria > Pseudomonadati > Myxococcota > Myxococcia > Myxococcales > Myxococcaceae > Corallococcus > Corallococcus sp. AB049A. The sequence continues at coordinate 3,831 of NZ_RAWL01000372.1, forward strand.
TTCATCCGTCCCCCCTTGAGGGCCGCCCCCGCCTGCGACAGCGGCGTGACGGACCACAGGTAGCTGCCCTCTCCCAGCTGCCCCGCCTCCAGCGCCGCGCGCGTCTCCGACACCGTGCGCTGCACCACCGGCGTCGCCAGCGAGCCCGCCTTGTACACCGCCACGCGATAGGTACGGGCCTGCGGTTCCTCGCCGTAGGTGAACGTCACCGCGGGGGGCTTGTCCTGGTAGAAGATGGTCGTCTTCTCCGGCCCCTCCGGCACCACGTTGCGCACGCGCGCGAGCGAGCTGGTCGGGGACTCCGGAGCGAAGTGGACGCTGCCGGCCGCCACCTTCGTGCCGTCGTCCTTGCGCACCCGCCAATACAGCGTGCCCCGGGCCAGCGCGGACACGTTGACGGAAGGACGGTGCACGCGGCCCCAGAGCACCGGGCGCTTGAAGGCCGCGTCCTGCGCCGCCTCCACCACCGCGTCACCCTCGCCGTCCCAGGTGAGCGCCACCTCCTGAAGACCCCGGTGGAAGACCTCCGTGCCTTCGCCCGGGCGCACCGCCACCACCGCCGCCTCCAGCGGCTCCACCTTCGCGTTGCCGTCCGAGCCCACGGTGGCGCGCTCACCGGCGCGCAGCTCCTGCCGCGCCTCGCCCCGCCGCAGCGTCACGTCGCCCGTGTGCGCGGCCACCTGCATGACGGCGCCGGTGCGGCGGATCTCCAATCGCGCGCCACTGCCGGACTCCACCGTCATCCCCGGCAGCACCACGCGGCTCTCGCGCCCCATGGCGAGCTGCACGGCCAACAGGCCCTGGAGCAGGTTCACCCGCGCCTCGTCGATGGTGCCCTGCTGTCCCGCGCTCTCCAGCACCGCCTCCGCGCCCGGGGCCAGGGTCAGCACCGTGCCGCTGTCCTTGAGCGACAGCACCGCCTCGCCGCCCTTCGTCCGTACGCCGTCGCCGAAGGCCAGCACCTCGCCCTCGCGGCGCACCTTGCGCCAGCGGCCCGAGTCCTTCCCCTTCACCTCCGCGACACCCGACGTCGCGCGCACCGTCACCGGGATGGGCGCCAGCTCCACGACGCGCGGGGCGGACGTCACCTGGGCGCGCTCGCGGCTCAGGTCCACCGCGTCGCCCTGCGCCGCGCGCAGCGTCTTGCCGTCCTTGGAGACCAGCTCGATGGCGCCCAGCTTCACCTCCACGCGCGCCGAGTCCTCCGCCACCGCGACCTTCACCTCGGACGGCTCCGGCCCCACGCGCGTGAGGCCGAACGGGGTGAGGATGTTCAACGTCACCTTGGAGCCCGCGCCGTCCGCCTTCGCGGGCACGCGCGACAGCACGATGCCGCGCTCCACCTTCATCACCACGCCCGTCGCGTCCGAGCCCAGCGCGAACCGGCCCTCGCTGCCCACCTCCACCGTCCGGTCACCCGGGAAGCGCACCGTCGCGGATCCGCTCTCACCCGTCTCCACCGCGTCGCCCGCGAGCAGCGGGCCTTCGACGGCCGGGCCCACCTTGCCGCCGCGCTCCAGGCGCACGTCGCCGGACAGCCCTTCCAGGCGGCCAATGGGAACGACCACGCCCGCGTCCACCTCCACCACCGCTGGCGGAGGTTTCGCCGCCTCCTCGCGTTCACACCCCGAGCAGCCGGAGAGGAGGACGAGCAGCGACAGCGCCAGGATGCGGACAGGACTCACTGAAACCTCGACGACGGACGGGCGCGATTCACCGGCCCCTCGGGAACAGATCCACGTTGAGAATCGCCTGCTCGCCCTCGCGCACGGTGACCACCTTCGTCTGGGTCCGGTGCCCGGGTGCGGACAGGGTGATGCGGTACGTGCCGCCCCGGACGCGCGCGGTGAAGGTGCCGCTCTTGTCCGTGCGCGTGCGCACCTTGGCCTGCGGAATCGTCACCGTCGCCACCAGCGGCTTGCCGTTGCGAGCGCTGCGCACCTGGCCCACCAGCGTGGCCTGCTCGCCCTTGCGCTCCTGCGACAGCACCACCACCAGCTCCGACGTCTGCCCCGCCACCACCACCGCCGCCTCTTCCGTGGCGCGGAAGCCCGGCGCGGACATGGCAATGGCCACCGGTCCCGGCGCGAGCCCTTCCAGCAGCACCTCGCCCACCATGTTCGTGCGCAGCAGCGCGGTGCCCCAAACGACCTTCACGTCGGGAACGGGGACGCCGCTCTTGCCCTGCACCACCTTCACCTTGAGCGAGCCCGTGGCCGGCGCCTTCTTGCGCAGGCGCAGCTGCACGGGCGCGCTCTCCTCGGCACCGGTGACGGTGGCGACCGCGGTCGCGTCCTCGTAGCCCTCCACGCTCGCCTGCGCGGACTGCGAGCCTTCAGGGAGCAGGACCCGCAGCTGTCCCTGCGCGTCCGCGACCAACTCCTCGTCCGTGCCGGGCGTCTTCAACGAAGGCACGCGCACGTGCGCGCCCGGCAGCGGGGCGCCCGTCTCCGCGTCCACGACGCTCAGCGCGACGAACGCCTGGCGCGGGCCATCCACGGGCCGCGACGCCCGGCCCACGCCCGCCAGCGCCACCTCGAAGCCCAGGCCCATCCGGCGCATCCGCTGCTCGGAGCGCAGGCCGCTGGCCTCCAGCTCCATCGTGTCGTGCGCCTGCTGCACGTCCAGCAGCAACCGCCCCGTCCAGCCGTCCCGGCGCACCACCGGATACGACAGCGCCGCGCCCACCACGTAGCCGGACGACGACGCCTTCAGCCCGTCCGCCGCGTGCGCGGACAGCGTCAGCGGCACCTCGCCGCGCGCCTCCAGCTGAAGCTCCGCCGGAAGCGCCACCACCACCCGCCCGGAGAACAGCGCCGCGTGCCGCACGCCCCGCTGCAACACCGGCGCGTAGGTGAACCCGCCGAACAGCGGCAGCTGCGCGAAGCCGTACCCCGCGCCCAGCTCCAGCCGCACCGGCCCCAGCGACAGCCGCCCGCGCGGCCCCACCGAGCCGCGCACCAGGCTTCCACCCGTCACGCGCGACGAGGCGTCCCGCAGCTCGAAGGCCTCGCGCTGCAGATCCACCTGGCCGCCCAGGTACGCGCCCGCCCAGCCCATCAACGTCAGCGCCACGTCGTTCGGCGTCAGCCCGGAATAGGTGAGCCCGGGCCCTACATCCACCTGCTCACCCTGACGCGAGGACAGGCCATAGCGAAGACGCAGCGAGGCGCGCTCGGACTCCGGGGCCTGCGCACGAGCGGCCCCCGCGCAGGCGAGCGCCAGGGCGAGGACGGCGAGGCGCGGGAGGATGTCGGTGAGGGGGCTCGGGCGGCGCAAGGCCCGGGAGAGTATAGAGAAGGTGGGCAGGTGTCCCAACCCGCGAAGCCGTGATTCCTCCAAGAAGCGGCGCGGATCACGGCTGGCTTCTTGCTGGAGTGGAACTGCTTTGCTAAGCATGACGGCGGTCGGTAGCGCCTCGTCTAACCTCCGGGATTCACTCCAGAAACATCGGAGCGCCGCCGTGCGCGGGGCGAGCGAACGCTGAGGAGCGCATACGCCCATGGGCACGCAACTGGTGATGTACGAAGAGGAGTTCACCAAGATCAACGCCGTTTGCGACCGGCTCACCAAGGACGCGAACGCGAAGGTGGTCTTCCTCGTCGACAAGAACGGCCAGCTCATCTCCTCGGCCGGCCAGACGCAGAACATCGACACCACGTCGCTCGCGTCGCTGACGGCCGGCAACGTGGCCGCCATGGGCGGGCTCGCGAAGCTGATCGGGGAGAACGAGTTCCCCAACCAGTTCCATGAAGGGGCGAAGGACAGCCTCTACATGACCATCGTGGGCAGCCGCGTGGTGCTGGTCGTCATCTTCGACAACCGCACGAGCCTGGGCCTGGTGCGCCTGCGCATCAAGAAGGCCAGCGACGAGCTGACGAAGATCTTCGAAAGCCTCGTGAAGAAGACCGACAGCCCCGGAGCCGGTTCGCCGTTCGCCGAGATCTCCGACGACGATATCGACAACCTCTTCAGCGAGTAACCCGGGAAGCCATGTCCTTCATCAATTACTCATCCCGCGAAATCAACTGCAAGATTGTCTATTACGGGCCGGGACTCTGCGGGAAGACGACCAACCTTCAGTACATCTACAACAAGACCGCGGCGGACACGAAGGGCAAGCTCATCTCCCTCTCCACGGAGACGGACCGCACGCTCTTCTTCGACTTCCTGCCGCTGTCGCTGGGTGAGATCCGCGGCTTCAAGACGCGCTTCCACCTCTACACGGTGCCGGGTCAGGTGTTCTACGACGCCAGCCGCAAGCTCATCCTCAAGGGCGTGGACGGCGTGGTGTTCGTCGCGGACAGCCAGATTGAACGCATGGAAGCCAACATGGAGTCGTTGGAGAACCTGCGCATCAACCTGGCCGAGCAGGGCTACGACCTGAACAAGATTCCGTACGTCGTGCAGTACAACAAGCGCGACCTGCCCAACGCGGTGACCGTGGAGGAGATGCGCAAGGCGCTCAACCCGCGGAACATCCCGGAGTACCAGGCCGTGGCCCCCACGGGCGTGGGTGTGTTCGACACGCTCAAGGCCGTGGCCAAGCTGGTCCTCACCGAGCTGCGCAAGGGGGGCTGACCCTCCGCCTGCTGTCCTGCCCGGCGGGTCATCCCCTACCGGGCAGCCCTCCACAAAGGGTGGTATGACCTCGTGCCGTCGGGCAGAGCCGCCTTCCGAGGTCGTACCGTGCGCGTCACAACCGCCACCTTTCGTCTCCTCGCGCTCCTGAGCGCTGGCCTTTCGGGGCCGGTGTTCGCGCAAGGTGCGTCCCCCTCCCCTGCATCCC
>NZ_RAWL01000373.1:0-8616 GCF_003668885.1 Corallococcus sp. AB049A
CGCGGGAGCGACGGTGGGCATCGCCGCGCCTCCCGTGGCGAGGGCAGCGCCTCCGCCCGCGGCGATGCCCACCGTCGCTCCCGCGCCGCTGAAGGCGCCGGACGCGGTGCCGCTCGACAAGCCGCCCGAGGCTGAGAAGGAAGTGGTCGCCGCGGCGCCCATGGCCGTGGGCGGCACGGGCACGCTCGTCCCTGGCGGTGTGGTGGGTGGCACCGGCAGCGGCGAGGGCATGGCCATCGGTGGTGGCCGCGCGCAGCCCATCAACCTCCCGGAGACGGGCACGCCGCCGGAGCCGTTGGCCGCGAACCTCATCCCCGAGTACCCCGCCGACGCCCGCTCCAAGGGGCTCGAGGGCCTGGTCATCCTCAAGGGCGTCGTCGAGGCCGACGGCCGCGTCACCGGCCTCAAGGTGATGCGCGGCGATGAGCCCTTCGCCAGCGCCGCGCTGGCCGCCGTGCGCACGTGGCGCTTCAAGCCCGCCGTCGTGTCCGGTCAGCCCACCGCCGTCTTCCGCATCTTCAAGGTCCCGTTCCGCCTCAAGTCCTGACGCCTTCCTCCCCTCTTCGGAGAGCCATCGCCATGAACTTCAATCTCAAGGAAATCTACGCGCACATGGGCGTCTTCGCCCTGGGCATCGCCTGGACGCTGGTCGCCTTCGCGGTCGCGTCGCTGGCGGTGTTCTTCGAGCGCCTGTTCGTCTTCTTCCGCTCGCGCGCCGCGTCCCGCCAGTTCGCGGGCCGCGCCGGTCCCCTGCTCGCGCAGCAGCAGCACGACGCGCTGGTGAAGGAGGCGGACGGCAACAAGAGCAGCCACCTGGCGATGATGCTCGGCGGTGGCATGAAGACGTTCCTCGCGAAGTCCCGCGCTCCGGCCGGCAAGCTGGGCGCGGTGGAGCTCACGCGGCGCGACCTGGTGCGCATCAACGAGCGCATCACCGCGGACGTGCGCCGGGGCATGTCGGTGCTGGCCACGGTGGGTTCGGTGGCGCCGTTCGTCGGTCTGCTCGGCACGGTGGTGGGCATCATCGAGGCCTTCGCCGGCATCGCGAAGGAGGGCTCCGGTGGCCTGGGCGCGGTGTCCGCCGGTATCGCGGAGGCGCTGGTCGTCACGGCGCTGGGCCTGCTGGTCGCCATCCCCGCGGTGCTGATGTTCAACTTCCTGTCCACTCGCGCGGACGCGCTGCTGCTGTCCCTGGAGCAGGCCCGCAGCGAGTTCATGGACCACCTGGAGGACATGGCGGGCGACAAGCGCGCGGTGGCGGCCCACGGCGGCGCGCACTCGGGCGCCACGGACGTCGTCTCCACGCGGACCGAGGCGGGCGATGTCGGCCACGCGTAGGAGCCTCACGCCGGAGATGAACGTGACGCCGCTGGTGGACGTGGTGCTCGTCCTCCTCATCATCTTCATGGTCGTCACGCCGCAGCTGGAGGCTGGCGCCGCGGTGGACCTGCCCGCGGCGATGAACCCTGACGCGGAGAACAAGAACCTGGAGCCCACCACGGTGAGCCTGGCGGCCAACGGGTCGTTCTACCTGGACCGCAAGCAGCTGAACCGGGACGCGCTGGTGGTGGAACTCAAGGCGCTGCACCAGGCGAAGCCGGACGCGCCCGTGGTGCTCAAGGCGGACAAGGGCGTGGCGTACGCGCAGGTGCGCGGCGTGTTCAAGGCGATGCAGGACATCGGGTTCCCGGGCATCAGCCTGCAGGTCATCGACCGGAAGAAGAACTGAAGGGGAGGCACGCGCCATGGCATTCGACGTCGGTGGCAACAAGGGCGGCGGCGTCCGCCCCACGATGAACGTGACGCCCCTGGTGGACGTGGTGCTCGTCCTCCTCATCATCTTCATGGTCGTCACGCCGCTGATGACCAAGAACCTGTGGATGAACGTGCCCGCGAAGCCGGACAAGAAGGAGGAGGCCACGCCTCCACCGCCGGACGCGAAGCCGCCCGTGGTGCTCACGGTGGACAAGGCCGGCACGCTGCGCATCAACCATGAAGAAGTGCCGCGCGACCAGGTGGTGGTGCGGCTGCAACGGATGCTCAACGCGCGCGCGGACAAGGTCGTCTTCTTCGACGCGGGCGACGCGGTGCCGTACGGCAGTGCCATGGAAGTGCTGGACCTGGCGCGGGGCGGGAACATCACCGTCGCCGTGCTGCCGGAACGGCTGGCGGACTGACTCCAGGCGCCCCGCGCGCGGCTCTCGTGAAGCCGCGCGCGGTTCGTGACGCCGAGTTTTCCCTCCCCCGCCACAGACGTCACAAACCCTTCATCCCAATGCCACGGGCGTCGCGTTGAGTGCGCGTCGCTGTCGGCAAGGAGAGCCGTGTTGTCTTTCTCGACCTTCGTGCGCGCCGCTGTCGCGTCACTCGTGCTCATCACCCTGCCTGCCTCCGCGCAGGCGCCCGGCGCGCCTTCGCCCTCCGCGTCCCCCGGTCAGCAGCCGGCCGGGGAGCTTCCTCCGCCTCCGCCAGGCACGGAGCCCGGCAGCGCCGCGAACCCGCAGCCTGCTGATCCGTCCGCCGATGAATCGGCCATGGGCGATGAAGCCGTCACCGAAGCCGCCACGCCGCCCCCGGGCTTCACGGGCATCTACGGCCGGCTGACGGACGAGGCCAACGGTGAAGGTCTCATCGAGGCCACCGTGAAGGTCGTGACGGGCGCCGACAAGCAGGCCCTCACGGACCTGGACGGCAACTACCGGCTGGCGCTGCCGCCGGGCAAGTACGACCTGCGCGCCTTCTACGACGTGTACCAGGGCCGCCGCATCACGGGCGTCGTCGTCACGCAGGGCAAGGCCACGAAGCTGGACGTCGCGCTCAGCGCGGACGTGGGCGCGGTGCAGGAGGTCGTCGTCGAGGCCCGCTCCGACCGCCGCGCCGAAGGCGCCCTGCTCCAGGACCGCAAGAAGGCCGCCGTCGTCTCCGACGCCATCAGCGCGCAGGAGATCGCCCGCACGCCGGACTCCAGCGCCGGTGACGCGGTGAAGCGCGTGGTCAGCGCCACCGTGGTGGACGGCCGCTACGTGCTCCTGCGCGGCCTGGGTGGCCGCTACGCCACCACGCTCCTCAACGGCGCGCTCCTGCCGAGCCCCGAGCCGGACGAGCCCAGCGTGCCGCTGGACCTGTTCCCCACCAGCCTGCTCGCGAACCTCAACGTGGTGAAGAGCTACACGCCGGACCTGCCGGGCACCTTCGGCGGCGGCACGCTGCTCATCGAGACCAACACCTACCCGTCCCAGTTCGAGTTCAAGCCGCGCCTCACCCTGGGCGGCGACACCGTCACCACCTTCCGCACGCGCAACGCACAGGCGCAGGGCGGCTTCGGCGAGACGCTGGGCTTCGCCTCCTCCGGCCGCGGCCTGCCCAGGGACATCCCCAGCGACCACCGACTGGGCGCGGGCGGAGAGTCAGCGCAGCAACTGGAGGGCCAGTGGGAGAGCTTCTCCAACATCTGGGAGCGCCGCACCACGCGCGCCGCTCCGAACCTGGGCCTGGGCGCGTCCCTGGGTGACACGCTGCGCTTCGGCAACCAGCGCCTGGGCTACCTGGCCACCGTCAACTACGGCCACCGCGACGGCGTGCAGACGGGTGACTTCGCCCGCGCCGCCCGCGACGAGTCCGGCAGCCTCATCTCCCAGGACGTGGCGCGCACCACGCAGGGCTTCTCCACCGCGAACCTCAGCGGCCTGGCCAGCGTGGGCTACCAGTTCGACCGCGACAACGAGCTGACCCTCTTCAGCCTCTACACGCGCGGCACCGACACGCGCACGTACACCGCCAACGGCAACAACAACGTGCGCGGCGACGCCTATGCCAGCACCCGCCTCCAGTTCATCACCCGCGCGCTGTCCTTCACGCAGCTGCGCGGCTTCCACCGCCTGGGGCTGCTGGGCGACTCCGAGGTGGACTGGCAGGCCAACATCTCCCGCGTGGACCGCGACGAGCCGGACACGCGCGACACGCTCTACAGCGCCGCCCTCAGCAACCCGGACGCGCAGCTGTCCTTCCCCAACCAGCCCAACAGCGGCGAGCGCTTCTTCGCGGACCTGGGCGAGACGTCCACCGGCGGCAGCCTCAACCTCACCCTGCCCTTCACCTCCGGCCTGCGCGTGAAGGTGGGCGGCCTCACGCAGGTGTCCTTCCGCGACTTCAACGCGCGCCGCTTCCGCTACCTGCTCACCGACGAGCCGGTGGACCGCACCCAGCCCCCCGAGCAGCTCTTCTCCCCGGAGAACGTGGGCAGCTCCATCATCGTGCGCGAGACGACCCGCGCGGATGACGCCTACAACGCCTTCCTGGGCATCCACGCCGGCTACGTGTCCGCGGACTACAAGCCCGTGGAGCCGCTGCGCCTGGTGGGCGGCGTGCGCGTGGAGGCGTCCAGCCAGCAACTGACTCTCAAGGCCCCCTTCACCGGCGTGGAGAGCGGCAACGGCGGCGCGGATCAGCGCTACCTGGACGTGCTGCCGTCGCTCAACGCGACGTACGCGCTGTCCCCGGAGGTGAACCTGCGCGCGGGCTACAGCTACACGCTGGCGCGGCCCACCTTCCGCGAGCTGGCGCCCTTCATCTTCTTCGACTTCGTGCGCCGCCGGAACGTGTCCGGCAACCCCGACCTGCTGGAGACGCGCATCCACAACGTCGACCTGCGCGCCGAGTGGTTCGTGGGCGAGAACGACGTGCTGGCCGCGAGCGCCTTCTACAAGCGCTTCCAGAACCCCATCGAGCGCGTCATCCGCAACCCGGACTCGGGCGACCTGGGCTTCGAGAACGCGGCCGGCGCGGACAGCTACGGCGTGGAGCTGGAGGCGCGCACGTCACTGGCGCGCTTCAGCCCGGCGCTGCGCCCGGTGCGCGTGGGCGCGAACCTCACGCTCATCCAGTCGCGGGTGGACCTGGGTGACGCCGCCCTGGGCGCGCAGACGAACAAGGACCGTCCGCTTCAGGGCCAGTCCCCCTACGTGGTCAACGTGAACGTGGGCTACGAGCGGCCGGAGAGCGGCACCGAAGTGGCCGTGCTCTACAACGTGTACGGCCAGCGCATCAGCGAGGTCGGCGTGCAGGGCCTGCCGGACGTGTACGAGCGGCCCTTCCACCGCGTGGACCTCAGCCTCACGCAGAAGCTGGGCGCGACGCAGCTGAAGCTGACCGCCGCGAACCTCCTCAACGCGTCCGTCACCCTCCGCCAGGGGGACGTGACGGTGCAGACGTACAAGCCCGGCGTGGCGTTCACCGCGTCGCTCGGCTGGGCCCTGTAGCCCCTCCCATTTCCCCTGAAAGGACGTATCCAACATGAAGACCCTCTTTGCCTCCGTCCTCACGCTCTCCAGCCTCGTGCTGCTCGCCGGCTGCGGCGAGGACGACCCGAAGCCGGGCAACCCCCCGGACGGCGGGGATCCGCAGGCCACCGGGCAGGACGTGTCCGGCAGCATCCAGGGCGACACGACGTGGAAGGCCGGCACGACGTACACGCTGAAGGACTACGTGTTCGTGGAGAGCGGCACGCTCACCATCGAGCCGGGCGTCACCATCAAGGGCGGGACGGGCAGCGCGCTGGTCATCACGCGCGAGGCGAAGCTGAACGCGGTGGGCACGGCGGAGAAGCCCATCGTCTTCACCAGCGCGCAGGCGGCAGGAACGCGCGCGGCCGGTGACTGGGGCGGCGTGGTGCTGCTGGGCAAGGCGCGCATCAACGTGGCCGGCGGTGAGAACACCATCGAGGGCTTCTTCGCCACCAGCGGTGACACGCGCACGAAGTACGGCGGCGGCGCCAACGCCGACGACGCGCACGACTGCGGCAAGCTGAAGTACGCGCGCATCGAGTTCGCGGGCTACGAGCTGGCCGAGGACAACGAGCTCAACGGCCTGACGACGGGCGCGTGCGGCAGCGCGACGGACATCGACTACGTGCAGGTGCACAAGGGCGCCGACGACGGCGTGGAGATGTTCGGCGGCACGGCGGGCCTGAAGCACATCGTCATCAGCCAGCCGGACGACGACGGCCTGGACTACGACCTGGGCTGGCGCGGCAAGGTGCAGTTCCTGGTGGTGCAGCAGAACGGCACCGTGGGCAACCGCGGCATCGAGGCCTCCGGCAACAAGAACGACAACGGCGCGCAGCCGCACACGGTGCCGGAGATCTGGAACGCGACGTTCATCGGCTCCGGCCGTCCGGCGGGCACGACGCCGGCGCAGGAGGGCCTGGTGTTCAACACGGGCGCGGGCGGCCTCTTGCGCAACGTCATCGTGGCGCACTTCGCGGACAAGGCCGTGGACGTGGACGGCACGGCGTCCGCGGCGCTGTGGAACGCGGCCACCCCGGAGCTGTCCATCCAGAACACGTTCTTCTGGAGCAACAAGGGTGACACGGCCTCCATCCCGAACGCGCCGAACCCCAAGAAGGACGCGGCGGGCAACGTGACGGATCCGGACGTGAGCAAGTTCGTGGAGGCGGAGAAGGTGCTGGCCGCGGGCCTGAACAACAAGGTCGTGGACGCGCAGCTGACGGCGGCGCTGAACCTGGAGGCCCCGAACTTCGCTCCGGCGGCGGGCTCCCCGGCGCTCAACCCGGACAACGCGGCCACCCCGGGCGCGGGCTTCGACACCAGCGCGCGCTTCGTCGGCGCGGTGGGCACCACCAACTGGCTGGCCGGCTGGACTGCGTTCCCGAAGAACTAGCCCTTCGGTGAACACATGACCGCGTGCTCCCGGCAACACCGTCCGGGGACACGCGGTCTTCTTTTCTGCCGGCTCAGGTCGCTTGTTCGTCAGTAGGTGTGGAGGCAGACGAAGCGGTGCTCAAGCCCTGCTGCTCGAAGATGGCCAGGTAAGGTTCGTAGCGGTAGAGCTTGTTGCGCTTCTGGCCTGTCGTCTCCTTCAGAATGCCCAACGCCTCCATCTGCTCGATGAGCGAGGCCGCCGTTCCATAGGAGCAATTCAGGAAGGCTTGTGCCGCCCGGATCGAGATGAGTGGGCGCTCAAACAGATGGTCCAGCAATCGCGGCCCCTGCGCGCTGTTATCGAGCTGATGCCGGGTGCGTTCGCGAAGCTGGAGGATGGCCTTGGCGGTGTTCGTCGCGGAGAGGCTCACCTCCGCCACGCCTCTCAAGAAGAAGCGCAGCCATCCCTCCCAATCGCCCTTGCTCCGAATCGCAGTCAACCGGTCGTAGTATTCCGCCCGATGCGCCTTGAGGTAGACGCTCAGATACAACAGGGGACGCTCCAGAACGCCCCCTGCGCAGAGCAACAAGGTGATGAGCAGCCGCCCGACACGCCCATTTCCATCCAGAAACGGGTGGATGGTTTCGAATTGGGCGTGAGCAAGCCCACACTGGATGAGCACAGGCAAAGTGCCTGCCTCGTGAAGAAACTTCTCCAGGTTATCGAGTGCCTGCGTCATCTCGTGTGGAGGCGGAGGAACGAAGCTGGCGGTGTTCAGGGTGCATCCCTGAGCACCGATCCAATTTTGCGTGGTCCGGAACTCTCCCGGGCTTCGCTCGCTTCCACGGACGTCTCGCATCAGCCGCTCATGAATCTCCCGCAGCAGACGGAGGGAGAGCGGCAGTGTCTCGAGCCGCTCCAGGCCGTAATTCATCGCCCCGACGTAGTTGACGACCTCTTCAGCGTCCTTCGTGTTGCTGAGCACGGTGGTTGAGGAAGACCGGCCGGATTTCGAACCGACTCGTCGATGGGAAGCGGGCGTAAGCAGAGGAATTGCCCATCAGCGAGCCGGATTCTTGCGAGTCACCGCCGTTGAGGTCGGCTTGCGCACCGAGGAGAGGGCGGGGCGCGGCGTGGAGCTGCTACCGCGGCTGGAGCGAGCCGGCGGCGAGTAGGCGGTGGGAGGGGTGTGGCAACACCCCTGCCCACCAATGCCCCGCGAGAAGACTGTGTGGAGAGTTTCGCGGAGCACCCGAGGAGTCATCCGAAGTCAGAGAGGAGTCAAGTCCTGGGGCGAGGAAGTGCCCTCTGTGGACTCGGTGCGTCCGGCCCGCTGCCCGGAGTGCGGAGCGGCCAGCAGGCCCGTCGGGGGCGCCCTGGTGCTGCATGGGCATGGGCTGCGTCAGCGGCAGGTGCTCGGGCCGCTGGAATGGGGAGACGCCGCACAAGCGCGAGAGGTGGCCGTGCGCCGCTTCCGGTGCACCGCGTGCAGGGCGACGTGCACCGTTGGCCCCCGGGAGGTACTGACGCGGCGGCTGTACGCGGCCACGGCCATTGGCTTGGCGCTCGCGCTCTTCGGGCTGCTTGCACGCCCGGTGGCCGGGGTGCGTGAGCAGGTGAGCCCCTGGCGCGTGGTGGGCCCTGGCAGCGTGGGACGCTGGTGCACGCTCGCGGCGTGGGTACGGGCGCTGCCACGCGGCGGGCTCTTCCGTGCGCTGCCCCCATGCCCGGAGGACTGGAGCGCCCGGCGCGTTGCCGCGCGGGCGGCGGCCGCCCTCGCGGCGCGAGCACCCGAGGCGGTAGGCCCCAGCCCTCCGCCGCTGCACGTCCTGGCGCCCTTGGGGGCCGCGCACTCAGCATGAGGGGCCACGCACGGGGCCGCATGCACGGCGTCCCCGCCTTCTCGTCCCACCCGACAGCCCCGCTGCACACCCTCCTGGGGCCCCGGCACCTTCC
>NZ_RAWL01000374.1:0-8615 GCF_003668885.1 Corallococcus sp. AB049A
GTCCTGGCGCGGGCCGGGGCAGGGCGCGCGCGGGGCTCCGGAGCGGCGCGGGCCGGAGGAGGCCGCGAGCGCGGAGGCGGACGGACGCCGGTGCTCTCATCCTCACCGCCAGCATCCCCTTCGTCCCCACCTCCCCCGAGGAAGGACTGGTCGATGATGTAGTCGCAGTTGGGGCAGATGGCGGTGTCGTCCGCGACCTTGCGATTGCAGCCTGGGCAGTTCAGGACCGGTGCTCCGGGAGGGGGGAACGGCCCGATATCTTCCCGGCCCCGGCGCGCGGCTGTCAAACCTGTTCAGCGGCATAACCCCTGGATTTTCGCGGGGAATTGACCTAGCCAATTCGAGCATGGCCCGCCTGCCCGCCGCCGTGTCCGCCGGATTCCTCCTCGTGAGCGCCTGTGTGCGCTCGGTGCCGACGCCCGACGTGCCTCCGCCCCAGGAGTCGCCCGCACAGCTCATCGAGCGGATCCAGGACTGGGAGGACCGCCGCTCGCTGGGAGACGGCGAGCTGGTGCGGCTCGCCACCTCCGCGCGGGATTGGGCCGTGCGCGTGCGCGCCCTCCGGGCCCTGGCGCGCATCCAGGACGTGGCGACGCTGGAGGCCGTCCTCGTCGGGCTGACGGCGCCGCGCAATGCCGTGCGCGAAGAAGCCGCCTTCGCGGCGGGGGAGCTGGCCCAGTCCTGGGAGCCGCTGCCGGAGGAGGCACGGACGGCGCTCACGGAAGCGCTGGTGCGCGCCGAGGCCTCGGAAGCCTACGCCCGGGTGCACGACACGCTGCTGGAGTCCCTGGGCAAGCTGGCCACGCCTGGCGCCGTGGAGGTGCTGACGGCCCGGCTTTCTCCGGCCAATGGCCCCTGGTCCGAGGCCGCGGCGACGGCGCTGGGCGTGGCTGCGCGCAAGGCCGGGCCCGCGGCCGTGGCGAACGTCCCCCTGGAGACGATCCGCGCGCTGCTGGATCCCCGCTTGCGGAGCGAGGTGAACGTCGCCGGGGCGTACCTCCTCGCGGCGTCGAAGCGGCTGGATGCCGTGGAGGCGCTCGGGTCCTGTCTGGCCAACGCGCATCCGGATGCGAGGGCCCTCTGCGCGAAGGGCCTGGGCGACGTGGGCAGCCCGCGGGACACGACCTCGCTGCATCTGATGCTGGGCGGACCTGAGTTCCGCGTGTCGGCGGAGGCAGCGCGCGCGCTGGCGAAGCTGGCGGCGAAGTGCGAGGCCGGTGCGCCTTGCGCCCCGCTCATCGCCCTGGAGAGCCGGGTGCCCCTGGCGAAGCAGGTGGCGGAGGGAAGGGCCGCACAGGGCCACCTGTTCCTGGCGGTGGCGCAGCAGGGACTCCCGCTCCAGGGCCGGCCGGTGTTCGTGAGCTGGAGGAAGGCGTTCGCGGAGGCCGACCGGAGCGCGGCCACGGAAGAAGCCCACGCGGACCTGGCGTGGCTCGACTGCCGGATCGCGGCGGCGATGGACCGGCAGCAGGGCACGCTGGATCAGGTCCGCCAGTGCGGCTACGGCCGCGTCCCCGAGGCCCGCTGGCTCGCGCTGGGACTGCATGAGGTCGCGCAGTTCAAGGGGCAGCCTACCGGCGCCGCGTTCGCGGTGCCCTACCTGAACCACGTGAGCCCCATCGTGCGCGGCGCCGCGCTGGACGCCCTCTCCGAACGCCCCGTGCCCGAAGCGATGGCGCCCATTCGCGCGCTCATTGGAGGCGGTGACGCGGTGGTGGCGGGGCTCGCCGCGGCCGCCGCCGGCAAGCTGAAGGACGCCGAGGCCCTGCCCGCGCTGGAGGCCCTGGCCGACCGCGTCCCCAAGGAGCCGGACCTGGCGGAGGCCGTGGCCGGCGCGCTCGTCGCGTTGCAGGGAAAGGCCGCGGAACCCCGTCTGCGCGAATGGCTGAAACATCCACATGCGAACGTGCGCCGGGTCGCGGCCGAGTCCCTCACGTCCCTCACGGGCGCTCCGGTCCGCTCCGCCCGTGTGGAGCTGCCTCCGGAGACGTACCGTCCGCCCGCCGCGCCTCCCGGCACGACGCTCACGCTGCGCACGCGCAAGGGCGACATCACCGTCCTGCTGGATCCGGGCGCGCCGCTCACGGGCGGCAACCTGATGTCGCTCGCGAAGCAGGGCTACTTCCGGGGCATCACCTTCCACCGCGTGGTGCCGGACTTCGTCGCGCAGGGCGGAGACCCGCGCGGAGACGGGGAGGGCGGTCCCGGCTACTCCATCCGCTGCGAGATGACGCGCCGACGATACGCCCGGGGCACGGTGGGGATGGCGCTGTCGGGCAAGGACACCGGGGGCAGCCAGTTCTTCTTCACGCACTCACCGCAGCCGCACCTGGACGGCCGCTACACGGCCTTCGGTGACGTGATTCAAGGCATGGACGTGGTGGACGCGCTCATGGAGGGCACGGTCATCGACGACGTCATCGTCGGCACCCGCGCCCCCTGACGCGGGCCTTCGTGCCTCAGGCCCCGGCGGCGCGAGCGGGCACGGGCTGTCCGTTCGCGTCCAGCTTCGCGCACGTCCAGCGGTGGCTCTCCGCCTCCTCCATCGCCTCCACCTCGCGGCGGATGCGCGCCCACTCCGTCTCCGGCAGGCCGAGGAACGCCTCCGCGAGCATCGGGTCGAACTGCGTGCCCGCGCAGCGGCGCACTTCATCGCGCGCGACGCTCATCGGGCGTCCCTTGCGATAGGGCCGGTCGGAGGTGATGGCGTCCAGCGTGTCCACGAGGCAGAAGATGCGCGCCCCGATGACGATCTCCTCGCCCTTGAGCCCCAGCGGATAGCCCTTGCCATCCCAGCGCTCCTGGTGCTGCAGGACGATGAGCGCCGCCTCGTGCAGGTAGGGCATCTTCGCCAGCATCCGGTAGCCGAACTCCGGGTGCAGCTTCATCTCCACCCACTCGTCCGGCGTGAGCGGGCCGGGCTTGAGCAGGATGGAGTCGCGCACGCCAATCTTCCCGATGTCGTGCAGGAGCGCGCCCTGTTCCACCACGTCCAGCGCCGCGCCGGTGAGGCCGATCTCCTGCGCCAGCCGCCGCGCGTACAGCGACACGCGCCGCGAGTGCCACTGCGTCTCCGTGTCGCGGTAGTCCAGCGCGCTGATCAACCCGTCCAGCAGCCCCGTGGTGCGCTCCATGACCCGGCGCTCCAGGCCCTCGTTGATGGCCAGGAGCTCCGCGTTCTTCTCCGCCACCTCGCGCGTCAGCCGCTCGTTGGCCGCCACCAGCCGGTGGTGCTCGAAGGCCTGACGGATGCTGCTGGTCAGATCGCTCAGCGCCCACGGCTTGCCCAGCAGCCGGAACACCTCGCCCCGGTTCACCGCCTCGGACGCCGTCTTGAAGTCCGCCGCCGCCGTCAGCATCAGCCGCACCGCGCGGGGGTTCTTCTCCCGTAGCGCGGACAGCAGCTCGATGCCGTTGAGGTACGGCATCATGAAGTCCGTCAGGACGACGTCGAAGCCCTGCTCCCGCGCCGCCACCACCGGATCGCTGTGCGTCACGACCTCGTAGCCCTCCGCCTGGAGGATCCGGGACAGCGCCGCGAGGATGAGCACGTCGTCGTCCACCACGAGGATTCGGGCCATGGGCAGGTTCGCTCCAAGCAAAGAGACTGCGTTCTTTCTCAAAGTCTTATAGCGGGTCCGCAGACGGCCAAACAGGCCCCCCCAAGCTTTCCAGTGCCGCTAAAGCACCGGAATTCTTGAAGTTTCACTCAAACCGGAGGTCGCGGGACTCCACGTCCTGCTTGCCTGCCCGTCGAGCCGTGTTCTATGGTGGCCGCCTACCCAACGTAAATGGCTGTAACCCCTTGGAATTCGGGAGCAATCTCCGATGGCTAGAGCCCCTGATGGGCCGGTGCCGGTGGTGGTGATGGGGCTGGGGTTCATCGGGCAGGAGATTGCCAGGGCTGCCCTGTCGTCCCCCGAAGTGGAACTGATCGGCGCGGTGGACTCGCAGCCCTCCCTGGTGGGTCGCCCCTTCAGCGACGTGCTGGGGCAGGCCGGGCCGCGCTTCAAGGTGTCCGACTCGCTGGAGAAGGCCGTGGGGCGCCGCAAGGGCGTGGTGGTGCTGCACGCCACCAGCTCGCGGCTGTCCCAGGTGATGGATCAGCTGCTGGACGCGCTGAAGCTGGGCCTGCCCGTGGCCAGCACCTGCGAGGAGCTGGCGTTCCCGCACCTGAAGTATCCGGAGCTGGCGGACAAGCTGGAGCGCGCCGCGCAGAAGGCGGGCGTCGCCATCGTGGGCACGGGCGTGAACCCGGGCTTCGTGCTGGATCGCCTCATCGCCACGGCCGGGCAGGTGTGTGGCCCCGTGCGCAAGGTGACGGCCAGCCGGGTGGTGGATGCCCGCACGCGGCGTGAAGCCCTGCAGCGCAAGGTGGGCGCGGGCCTGTCGGAGGAGGAGTTCTTCGACCTGGTGGACCGCGAGGAGCTGGGCCACGTGGGGCTGGTGGAGTCCGCGGCGCTGGCGGCGCTGGGGCTGGGGCTGGACTGTGATGACTTCGAGGAAGAGGTGACTCCGGTTTTCGCGGAGGAGGACATCACCGGCGGCGCATTTGTCGTGAAGAAAGGCCGCGTCGCGGGCATGTTCCAATCCGTGGTGGGTTTGGAGGAGGGGCAGGAGCGGGTCCGCCTGGAGCTGACCATCGCTGTGGGGGCGGACAACCCACGGGATCGCATCGAAATCGACGCGGATCCCAGACTGGTGCTGGAAATCCCGGGGGGAGTGGCGGGCGACCGGGCCACCGCGAACGCGCTGGTGAATGCCGCGCCACGTTTGACGGCCGCGGAGGCCGGGCTCCTGACGGTGCTCGAGCTTCCGTCAGGACGCTGAAGATTCATCAGGAGAGGGAAATGCTGGACAAGAACGCGATTGGCCGCGCCTCGCCGCCGACGCTCAACGAGGTGGAGAAGGGCGCCATCCGGCGCTTCGCCGAGGCAATCGGCGACTACAATCCCATCTACTACGACGAGGAGTACGCCCGCGCTTCGGGCTACCCCACCATCGTCGCGCCGCCCACGTTTCCCGCGTCGTTCCATTCCGCCGCGGACCTCCGGGAGCTGTTGGGGGTGGGCATCAAGAGCCTGCTGCACGCCGAGCAGGGCTTTGACTACGAGCGGCCCATCTTCGCGGGGGACCGCATCTACGTGTCCACCCGCGTGTCGGACGTCTTCGAGCGGCCGGGCATGTCCGGCAAGATGGACATCGCGGTCATCGAGGACGAAGGCCGGGACGAAGAGGGCAACCTCGTCTTCCGCGCCCGCCGGACCCTCGTGGTGCGTGCCGCCAAGGAGAACGCCTGATGCCCGCGCGCAAGCTCTACTTCGAATCCATCCGCGTCGGTGACGAGCTGCCGGCGCTGGCCAAGGCCCCGGTGGACCGCGTCCAGCTGTCGCGCTACGCGGGCGCCTCCGGCGACTACAACCCTGTGCACGTGGACGAGATCTACGCCAAGAGCGTGGGCATGCCGTCCGTGTACGCCCCGGGCATGCTGGTGATGGGCATGCTGGGCCAGCTCATCAGCGACTGGGCCCGCGGCGGCCAGCTGCGGCGCTACAACGTCCGCTTCATCAAGATGGTGTGGCCGGGCGACACCGTGGTCTGCAAGGGCCGCGTGAGCGACCGCCACGGCTCCGGCGGCCGGTACTTCGTCGAAATCGACCTCTGGGCGGAGAACCAGAAGGGCGAGCTCGTCATGAAGGGCGGCTCGCAGATCCAGCTCTTCTACTCGCTGGAGGACGAGAACCGGCAGCGCTCCGGCCAGTCCCCCATCGTGGTGGAGGTCCCCCGCGAGAGCCTGGTCGTCCCGGCCCCTGCCTCCTCCGCCGAGGCCGCCTCGAGCGCCCCGGCGCCCGCCGCCCCGGAGCGCGACCGGGACGAGGACGACGAGGAGGACGAGGAGTCGGACGAGCCCCGCTCCGGCGCCTCGTCCAAGAAGACCGCCCCCCGGGAGAAGCCCGCCGCGAAGACGGCGTCGCTCCCGGCCGCGAAGAAGGCCAGGAAGTAGGCGTTCCAAGACGAAATCCCGCGTTCGAGAAGGGCGGCTTCGACCGCTCGTCAACGCGGGGTGTCATCTTGGGTTGACTCAAAAATCAGGCGACGCCACACTTCCTGCGTCACATGGGCCGCTGACCCTTACTTTTTCCCGCCCTGCGGGAAGCAGGCAGGCAGCGAGCCCCTACGCAGGAGTGGCCATGTCCGCCGGCATCAACACCTACAAGACCGACCTTCGAGAGATCTTCTTCACGCTGTTCGAGCAGTTCGGCTTCGGCCAGGTGGCGGGCACGGCCCCCTATGACGCCTGGGGCCCGGACGAGGCGAAGGCGGTCCTCACGGAGACGTACCGCTTCGCCCGCGAGGTGCTGGGGCCCCTCAACTCGGTCGGTGACCGTGAGGGCTGCCGGGTGGAGAACGGCTCGGTCTTCACGCCCAAGGGCTTCAAGGACGCCTGGGGCAAGCTCTACGAGCAGGGCTTCAAGACGGTGGCGGTGAGCCCGGAGCACGGCGGCCAGGGCGCGCCGATGATGCTCCAGGTGACGGTGGAGGAGATCCTCTCCGGCGCCAACACGGCCTTCAACATGTACCCGGGCCTGGCGTTCGGCGCGGCGGAGGTCATCGCCGAGTGCGGCACGCCCGCGCAGCAGAAGCAGTTCGTGGAGCGCATGCTCAACGGCACGTGGGGCGGCACCATGTGCCTCACCGAGCCGCACGCCGGCTCCGACGTGGGCGCGGCCAAGTCCACCGCGAAGCGCAACGCGGATGGCACCTACAGCATCAAGGGCACCAAGATCTTCATCTCCGGCGGCGACCATGACATGGCCGGGAACATCATCCACCTGGTGCTCGCGCGCATCGACGGCGCGCCGGTGGGCACCAAGGGCCTGTCGCTGTTCATCGTCCCCAAGCTGCGCATCAACGCGGACGGCTCCGCGGGCCAGTCCAACGATGTCACGGTGGCGTCCATCGAGCACAAGATGGGCATCAACGGCTCGGCGACCTGTGTCCTCAACTTCGGTGAGAACGACGGCTGTCTGGGCGAGCTCGTGGGCACGGTCGAGCACGTGGGCATGAGCCAGATGTTCAAGATGATGAACGGCGCGCGCATCGCCGTGGGCATCCAGGGCGTGAGCCTGGCGTCGGCCGCGTACTACAACGCGCTCGACTACGCGAAGGACCGCAAGCAGGGCTCCCACTTCACCAAGTGGAAGGACCCGTCCGCGCCGCGCGCCTCCATCATCGAGCACCCGGACGTCCGCCGCATGCTGCTGGACATCAAGGCGCACGTGGAGGGCATCCGCGCGCTGATCATCAAGCTGGCCATGCACCTGGACAAGGCGAAGCAGCTGGCGGGCAAGGATGACGACGCGGCCACCTACCACAAGGGCCAGGTTGAGGTGCTGACGCCGCTGGTGAAGTCCTACGGCTCGGATCAGGCCTTCCGCCTCTGCGCGCAGGCCATCCAGGTGTACGGCGGCGCTGGCTACATCCAGGACTACCCGGTGGAGCAGTACACGCGCGACTCGAAGATCTTCTCCATCTACGAGGGCACCAACCACATCCAGGCCATGGACCTGGTGGGCCGCAAGATGGGCCAGGCGGGCGGCGCGCACTTCCAGCAGTTCATGGGTGACGTGGGCAGCTTCGTGGAAGCGCACCGCGACCACCCGGTGCTGGGCGAGGCCGTGAAGACGCTGGCCGGCGCGCAGGAAGGCCTGATGTCCAGCGCGATGGCGCTGTTCGGCTGGTCGCAGGACGCGGGCCGCTTCCCGCTCATTCCGCTCTCCGCCAACCGCTTCCTCAACATGATGTCGGAGGTCGCCGTGGGCTGGCTGCTCTTGGACGCGGCCGTCATCGCGGAGAAGGCCGCCGCCAGCGTGGCCGCGGACCACCCGGACAAGGCGTTCTACGAGGGCAAGAAGTTCAGCGCCCTGTGGTACGCGCGCAACGTGCTGCCCAACGTGGAGTACGCCGCGCGCCTCATCGCCACCGAGGACACGTCCCCGATGGACATCACCGACGCGGCGTTCGGCGGCGTCTGAGTCAAGCGCCTGAAGTCCTGAAGTGAAGAAGGCCCTCCGGCACGTGAAGCGCCGGGGGGCCTTTCGCTCAGTTGCCTTCGCGCACGCCGATGGCGAGCTGCGCGAGGCCGGCCTTCTTGGCCAGCTCCATCACCTGCACCACGGTGCCGTGGGGGACGCCTTCGTCCGCCTGCACGATGACCACGGTGTCGGGGTTCTGGTTCTTCGCCGTGTCGAAGGCCTGCTTCAGCTCGGCCTCCGCGACGACGTTGCCCGCGAGCACGAAGCGGCCGTCCGCCAGCACCGCGACGGACAGGTCCGTGGTGCGCGCGGTGACGTCCGCGGCGCCGCCCTTGGGCAGGTTCACCTTGAGGCCCGCCTTGGCGCCGCCACCCGGGCCCTGCTGGGTGATGACGGAGCTGGTCACCATGAAGATGATGAGCAGCACGAGCATCACGTCCGTCAGCGGCGTGATGTTGATCTCCGCGAAGCCCGCGCCCTCCACCTCGTCGTCGCCCGAGCCGGGCGTCTTTCCCATGGCCATGGTGGGCGTGTCTCCTTACGGGGCGGGCTGCGTCGCGCTCTCGCGCGGGGGCCTGT
>NZ_RAWL01000375.1:0-8566 GCF_003668885.1 Corallococcus sp. AB049A
GTGATGGGCGGGGACGTGCCGCGGGGCGCGGGGCTCTCCTCGTCCGCCGCCGTGGAGCTGGCCACGCTGCGCGCCTTCGCCACGGTGAGCGGCCTGCCGTGGCAGCCCTCCACCATGGCGCTGCTCGGCCAGCGCGTGGAGAACCAGTGGATGGGCCTCAACACCGGCATCATGGACCAGATGATCGTCGCGGGCGGACGCAAGGGCCACGCGCTGCTCATCGACTGCCGCGACCTGTCGCTCCAGCCCGTGCGCCTTCCCCAGGGCGCCGTGGTCGTCGTGCTCGACACGGGGACGCGCCGGGGGCTGGTGGACTCCGCCTACAACGAGCGCCGGAGCCAGTGCGAGGCCGCCGCGCGCTTCTTCGGCGTCAAGGCGCTGCGGGATGTGGACCGGGACACCTTCATGGAGCGGGAGGACGCACTGGACCCGCTGGTGCGCCAGCGCGCGCAGCACGTCATCACGGAGAACGACCGCACCGTGCAGGCCGCCGAGGCGATGCGCGACGGAAACCTGTCGCGGCTGGGCCAGCTGATGGACGCAAGCCATGACAGCCTGCGCGACGACTTCGAGGTCACCAACGAGGCGCTCGACACCATCGTCATGCTGGCGCGAGAGGAGCCTGGCTGCCTGGGCGCCCGGATGACGGGCGCGGGCTTCGGCGGCTGCGCGGTGGCGCTCGTCGAAACCGAGCACGCCGACGCGTTCGTCCAGAGCGTCCACGCGAAGTACGCGCAGGCCACGGGGAACACGCCGCAGTGCTACGTGTGCCAGGCCGCGGACGGGGCGAACGTCGTCTGACGTGCCCCCGGGTGTGGAGCCCTGAACCTCTCTTGTCAGTCCGGGGCGCTTGCCGCCCCCCAGGAACGTGAACGATGGCGGATGTGCTGCTTCGGGATGTGCGGAAGCAATATGGCTCGCAGGCGGTGATTCACGGTGTCTCGCTTGAGCTGCGACACCGCGAGTTCATCGTCTTCGTCGGCCCCTCGGGGTGCGGCAAGTCCACGCTGCTGCGGATGATCGCCGGCCTGGAGGAGGTGAGCGGCGGTGAAATCTCCATTGGCGGGCGCCGGGTCAACGACACGCCAGCGGGTGACCGCGGCATCGCCATGGTCTTCCAGAACTACGCCCTCTATCCGCACATGACGGCGGCCGGCAACATGGCCTTCGGCCTGCGCAACATCGGCACGCCGCGCGCTGAGATCGACGAGCGCGTGGCGAGCGCCGCGAAGACGCTGCAGATCGAACACCTGCTCAACCGCCGCCCCTCGCAGATGTCCGGCGGCCAGCGCCAGCGAATCGCCATTGGGCGCGCCATCGTCCGCCGGCCCGACGTCTTCCTCTTCGACGAGCCGCTCTCCAACCTGGACGCGGCGCTGCGGGTGCAGATGCGCGTGGAGCTGGTGCAGCTCCACCAGCGGCTGGAGGCGACGTCCATCTACGTCACCCACGACCAGGTCGAGGCGATGACCATGGCGGATCGCATCGTCGTCTTCCGCGACGGGCGCATCGAACAGGTGGGCACGCCGCTGGAGGTCTACCGGTCGCCCGCGAACACCTTCGTCGCCGGCTTCATGGGCGCCCCCAAGATGAACCTGCTCCAGGCGCGGGTGGTGGCTGTCAGCCCCGGCGTGGTGGAGGTCGCCCTGCCGGGCGGCCGGGCCGTGCTCCCCGCCGAGGGCCGCACGCTGGCGGCGGACGCGCCTGTCACCTTCGGCGTCCGTCCGGAGCACGTCCGGCCGACATCGGGGGAGGGCGTCTTCCGGGGACACGCGCGGGCCATTGAACGGCTGGGGCGCGAAACGCTGCTGCACGTGGTGGGGGCGGACGGAGCCACGCTCATCGCCACCGACACGGGGGACAGCACCGTCCGCCTTGGCGACACGGTGTCGCTCGCGATTGAACCCGGCCAGGGCCGGCTCTTTGGCGCGGATGGAATGGCCCTGCCTCCCGCCGCCGCGAGCGCCGCATGAGTGTCCAGGCCACGAGTGTCGTCCCGGTCCAGGCTCCTGAGGCCGGCTCGCGCAACGGAAGCCTTGCGCGCCAGCGCAACGCCGTCGCCGGATATGCCTTCCTGGCGCCCTTCCTCCTGTTCTACGGCGTCTTCCTGCTCTACCCCTTCGCGCTCGGCCTGTGGATGAGCCTGCACGACTGGGAGATCGTCGGGGACTATCGCGAGTACATCGGCTTCTTGAACTACGTGGAGCTGTGGGACGACCCGTACTTCTGGGACGCCCTCAAGCGCACCCTGCAGTTCGCCGCCATGACGGCCCCTGCCGCGACGTTGCTGGGCCTGGTCCTGGCGCTGGCGCTCCAGAAGCCGCTGCGCATCTACGCCGCGCTGCGGGCCGTGTTCTTCGCCTCCAACATCTTCTCCGTCACCGTCGTCACCTTGGTCTGGGCCATGGTGCTCAACCCCGACCGCGGCCTCATCGCCAATGGCTTGCGCGCGGTGGGCCTCCAGCCCATCGCCTTCCTGGCCGACAAGGACTGGGCCATGCCGGCGCTGATGGTGACCTCCCTGTGGTGGACCGCCGGCCTCCCGATGGCGCTCTTCCTCGCCGGCCTCCAGCAGATCCCCCCGGAGGTCTACGAGGCGGCCCGGCTGGACAAGGCCTCGCGCTGGGCGGTGCTGCGGCACATCACGCTTCCGGCGCTCGCGCGCACCACGCTGCTCGTGGTGGTGCTCCAGACGGTGATGCACCTCCAGGTGTTCGGCCAGCCGCTGCTGATGACGCGCGGCGGGCCCGCCAACTCCACCCGGCCGCTGGTGCAGCTCATCTACGAGACGAGCTTCCGCGACTGGCGCTCCGGCTACGCGTCCGCCGTCTCGACGGTGTTGTTCGTCCTGATGTTCGGCGTGGCGCTGTTGCAGTTCCGCCTGTCGCGGCAGGAAGGGGAGTGAGGCGATGAACCGGACCCTGACGGACCGCCTCATCCTCGCCGGGGTGGTGGCCGCCGCCTTCGTGTGGATGATGCCGATGCTGTGGGTGCTGACCCTGTCGCTCAAGCCCAACGAGGAGCTGGTGCGCTCCACGAACGGCATCATCCCCTGGCCGCGCACCCTGGAGCACTTCGCCACGTTGCTGCGGGTGTCCCTGACGCCGCGCTGGCTGCTCAACAGCGTGGTGGTCGCCGTGGGCATGACGGCGGCAACGCTGCTGTTGTCGTCGCTCGCCGGCTACGCGTTCGCCCGCATCGACTTTCCCGGGCGCCGCGCCGTCTTCCTGCTGGTGATGGCCGGGCTCATGGTGCCCGAGCAGGCCATCCTCGTGCCCTTGCACGCCATGTTCGCGGACTGGGAGCTGCACAACACGTACTTCTCCCTCATCGCCCCGCGCCTGGCCGGGCCGATGGGCGTGTTCCTGATGACGCAGTTCTTCAAGGCGGTTCCCCGCGAACTGGAGGAGGCCGCGGAGCTCGACAACGCGGGCCGCTTCAAGATCTTCTGGTCGGTGATGCTGCCGCTGTCGCGTCCCGCGCTGACGACGCTGGGCATCTTCACCTTCCTGTTCGCGTGGAACGACTTCCTCTGGCCCGTCGTCACCGCGACGCAGCCGGAGATGTACACGCTCAGCGTCGGACTGGGTTCGTTGCAGGGCAACTTCGCGATGTCGGAGGGGCTCGGCTTCCTGATGGCGTCGGCCGTGTTCGCCAGCGCTCCGATGCTCCTGCTCTACGTCGTGTTCCAACGCTACATCGTGCAAGGCATCGCCATCACTGGCGGCAAGTAGCCGGAAATGGAGCCGCTCCCATGAAGATGAAGACGCTCCTGCTGGCCGCGATGCTTGGCACCAGCTCCGCACAGGCCGGGACGGAGATCACCCTGTTCCGCTTCTTTGGCGGTTGCAGCGACGCGTACGCCAACGTCACGGACGTGACGAAGGCGGTGGGCGAGTGCGGCATCGTCCAGGTGCTGACCAACAAGTTCAACGCGGAGAACACGGACGGCATCACCGTCAAGACGCAGTCGGTGGAGTGGGGCGTCTACTACGACCGGCTGAGCGCCAACGTCGCGGGCCGCACCCCGCCGGACATCGCCGTCATGCACCGCAGCGTCCTGCCGAACTACCAGGTGCGAAACCTCCTGCTGCCGCTGGGCAAGGACTTCGCGGCGGTGGGCATCGACGTCGCGGACTTCGTGCCGGCGGCGCGCGAGGGCGTCACCGCCAACGGCGAGCTCTGGGCGCTGCCGTTCGACCTCCACGCCCTGCTGTGGCACGTCAACGCCGACCTGTTCATCCAGGCGGGGCTCGTGGATGAGCAGGGCCAGCCGAAGCTGCCCCGAAGCCCCGCCGAGCTGATGCAGCACGCCGCGACGATGAAGGCGAAGACGGGCAAGGCCTACTTCGCCATCCCCTCCGGCGCGGACCCGATGCCCTCCTGGCAGTACCTCAGCTGGGTCTGGCAGCAGGGCGGCAACATCGTGGATGCGCAGAAGAAGGAGGCGCTGCTGGAGTCGAAGGAGAGCCGGGAGGCGCTGCGCCTGCTGGACGCGCTCTACGCGGCGGGCGCCGCCAATCCCCAGCACGACTACGCCGCCGCGCAGCAGGCCTTCCTCGCCGGCGACGCGGCGGTGCTGGTGAACGGCACCTGGGGTGTGGACACGTACGCGGCCCAGGCCGCCACGGCGAAGTCAGGCCTCAAGAGCTACGTCGTGCGGGACATGCCCTCCCTCTACGGCAGGGAGGCCGTCTGGTCCGACAGCCACACATGGGTCATGCCGAAGCAGCCGAAGCCGGATGCCGCGAAGCAGAAGGCGGCGCTCACCTTCCTGAAGTTCCTCAACGACAACAGCCTCCAGTGGGCCCGGACCGGGCACCTGCCGGTGCGCGTCTCGGTGCTGCAGAGCGCACCGATGAAGGCCCTGCCGCACCGGGCGGAGTACACGCGCACCGCCACCATCGCCACGGCGCTGCCGCCCATCCAGTACCAGCGTGCGCTGGGCGACCTGCTGGTCAACGAGCTGAACTCCACCTGGCTGGTCCAGAAGGAGCCGGACAAGGCCCTGGCGGATTCCCAGCGGGCGGCCGCGAGCATCCTGCGCCGCTCCCGTCGCAGATAGCCCCTTCCACGTTTCCTTTGCCTCCACTCGCATCACGCGCCCCCATGACATCTTCCGTTCTTCCTCCGGACGCGACGCGTACGCTCGGCGACATTGTCGCGAACCTGCCGAGGGTCCCCGAACCGCTCGTCGATGAGACGCTGCCAGACCCCTTCGTGCTGCGACTGACGGCGGCGAGCCCCGGTGGCGCGCGCACCGCCGGCCTCTGGCTGGTGGCCACCACCAATGATCAGCCGTTCGCCTTCCGGCTGTATCGCTTCGACGGCGCCCGCTGGGTGCCGCACCTGAAGGATGGCAGGCCTTGCGCCATCTTCCCCGAAGGAAGGATCCCCGCGTGGTGGAACGCCGGTGAGCTGGATCCGCTCTCTCCGGGCCTGCCCCGGGACCTCGTCGTGGCTCGCTGGGCCCCTGAGATCGACGTGCGCCACGGGCTGCTCACGCTGCACTACACCGCGAGGGACCGCGCAGGCATCCTGCGCTCCGCCTACGCCACGGCCACCGCCATCGACGGCGAGTGGACGGACCATGGCTTCCTGGACATCAACGTCCGCGTGAAGGACCTGGCGCCTGGCTATCCGGGCGGGCCCGCCGGCGGGAACCCCGTGGTGGGGATGATTGATGGCCACGTGGCCGCGGCGGTCGGCGCGGACGGGAAGGAGCGCACGTTCCTGCTCACCAAGGTGGACGGCAACGGGCTGCAGTGGACGGACCCGGCGACGGGGCAGCGCCACAAGGCGTCCACGCCCATCCTGTCGCATGCGTTCCGGCAGGAGTCCGATGGCCGCATCACGCTCCTGGGCCCGGCGAAGGTCCTGCTCACCAATGGCCCGCATCACGACGGACTGGTCGAGGGCCAGTTCGTGGTGCACGAGAACGGTCAGGCCTACCTGTTCTACAGCGCGGGCTTCTTCGGCAACGCCGAGTACCGCACGTACGTCGCGAAGGTGGACCTGCTGGCGCACGAGGTGCGGGACGAAAGGCTCCTCATCGACAGCCAGAGCCCGGCGCTCGGCGGGCAATGGAATGGCCCGGGTCATCCCTCGTTCGTCCGGGTGGGCGAGGGCCTCCACGCGATGTACCTGCACGCATGGCGCAACGGCACTGAGTACTCCAAGGACGGGGACCAGCGCAGGGCCCTCCAGTTCCATGTCGCCTTCCGGGACCTGGAGGGCCGCCCGTGTGAGCCGTTCGTCGTGGAAGCGCGTTTCTCCACCCCGGCCTGACGAAAGCCTCGGATGCCACTCCTGCCACTGCTGGTCCTCGGCGCCGCACTGACGGCCGCGACCTATACCAACCCTGTCTTCGACGAGGACTTCCCGGACCCCACCGTCCTCGACGCGGGCGGTGGGTGGTACTACGCCTACGCGACGCAGGGCACCGTCGCCGGCAAGGTGCAGAACGTCCAGGCGGCCCGCACGCGCGACCTCGTGAAGTGGGAGCGCGTGGGCGACGCGCTGCCCGTGAAGCCCACGTGGGCGTCGACGACGCAGATGTTCTGGGCGCCGGACGTCCACCGTCGCGGGCGCAAGTTCTTCCTGTACTTCTCCGCCACCCTGGACCCCGAGCGTGCGGCGAGCTTCAAGAAGGAGCGGGGCGCGGTGGACAGCCCGGAGGGCGTCTTCTGCCTGGGCGTCGCCACCTCGGCCAGGCCCGAGGGCCCGTTCCGCGACAGCGGGCGTCCGCTCGTGTGCGGGCTGTCCTTCGTCAACATCGACCCGATGGCCTTCGATGACGCGCGCACGGGGCGCAAGTACCTCTACTGGGGTTCGGGCTTCCAGCCCATCCGCGTGCAGGAGCTGGCGGCGGACGGGCTCTCCTTCAAGAAGGGGAGCGCTCCCACGGAGCTGGTGCGCGCGGACAAGGGTGTCCCGTTCCAGTCCCTGGTCGAAGGCGCGTGGGTCGTCCAGCGTGACGGCTACTACTACCTCTTCTATTCAGGCGAGAACTGCTGCCACGGCCCGCTGCAGGACGTGAAGTACGCGGCCCTGGTGGCGCGCTCCCGCACCCCCACCGGCCCCTTCGAGACGCTGGCGCAGGCGACGGGCGCGCCCGACAGCGCCGTGCTGCGCCGGAGCGAGGCGTGGATCGCGCCGGGCCACAACTCCGTCTTCACCGACCGCAAGGGGCAGGACTGGATTGCCTACCACGCCATCGACGTGCGGCGTCCCTACGTCGAGGAGGTCATCGGCCAGGACCGCGCGGTGCGCCGCCCCATGTTGATGGACCGGCTCACGTGGAAGGACGGATGGCCGCGCGTCGAGGGCGGGATGCCTTCCGCGGGCCCCGTGGCCGCGCCGCGCTGACCGGCAAGTGAGGAGAGGGAACATGAGCACCGTGCACGCACCGCAAGAAACCCACGAGCCGGCCGACCTCCTGCGCGGCCTCTACGGCGACGGCATCATCGGGCTGAAGGGCGCCTTCCCACGCGACTGGGCCGTGCGGATGCGCGAGGACATCGAGACGCTCTTCGCCGAGGCCCGGCAGGTCCCCGGCGGTGCGCTGCCTCGCGGGCCGCAGCGCTGGTACGTGGAGGTGCACCCGGAGCGCATCCGGGGCTTCGTCGACATCGCCACGCACCCGTGGTTCGTCGCCGTCTGCGAGGCGGTGCTCGGCCCCGGCTATCGCATCGTCGAGGTGGGCTTCGACGTTCCCTTCCCGGGCGCGGCGGACCAGCCCTGGCACCGCGACTTCGCCGCGCCGGAGGCCACGACGAAGGGCCGCCGCCTCAACTCGCTGGCCTTCAACCTGACCGCCGTGGACACCATCCCGGAGATGGGCCCGTTCGAGGTCGCGCCTGGAACGCAGTGGGATCAATTCGAGGGCTGCCCCAAGGGCATGTTCCCCCCTCGCGAACTCTGGCCGCGCTACATCGCCCGAGCAGTCCCGAAGCTGCCGCGCATGGGCGACCTCTCCGCCCGCTCCGCGCTGACGATCCATCGGGGCACCGCCAACCGCTCGGACCAGTCGCGTCCGGTGCTGGTGGTGGGCGTGGATGCGCCGGACGCGACGAACGCGAACCACCATGACCTGCAGGTGACACGGCGCTATCTGGAGTCCCTGCCACCCCGCGTCCGCGAGCACCTCACCTACCGCGTGGTCGATACGCTCCAGACCGTGGTGCAGCATCACACCATCGAAGGGCTGCTGAAGCCCGCGTACTGACTTGGGACGTGGGGCCGATGCGTTTCGGTGGAGGGCGCTCTATCCTCCCGCGCGTGAAGACCCAGACCCCGGATGTGGATGCAGAACTGGATGATCCCTGGCTCGCGCGTGACGGCTTCGACGCGGCCAGCTTCCGGGCGCTGCTCGCCCGCTACCAGCGCGGAGAGCTGACGGAGGCCCTGTCGCTGGCGGGCCCGCTCGAACCGCCACGGCCGGGGGATGTCCAACCGCTGCCCGCCGAGGGCACCCCGGCCCACGAAGCCTGCCGTGCGTTGGGAGAGCAGGCGTTCCGCGACGGCGCGGTGGCCGCCCTGGTGGTGGCAGGTGGGGCGGGGACTG
>NZ_RAWL01000376.1:0-8546 GCF_003668885.1 Corallococcus sp. AB049A
GAGGTTCCGCTGGGTGACCTGCCGCTGGCCGCCCAGGCCTCGCTGGTGGGCGCCATGGGCTTCAAGCAGCAGAACGAGGAGGAGCGTCCCCTGGAGCTGCTCGCGGCCCTGAAGTACCGCGCGCCCACCGGTCTGTCCGCGCAGGTGGGCGCGGGCCCGGGCCTCACCCATGGTTACGGCACGCCGACCTTCCGCGTGCTCGCGTCCGTGGCCTACAGCACCCCGGAGCGCGCCGCGGCGCCTCCGAAGCCCGTGTGCCCGGAAGGCCCGGAGGACTTCGACGGCTTCCAGGACCAGGACGGCTGCGCGGACCCGGACAACGACGGGGACGGCATCGTCGACACGGCCGACAAGTGCCCCAACGAGCCGGAGACGGTGAACGGCTTCGAGGACGAGGACGGCTGCCCGGACACGAAGCCCGCGCCGCCTCCGCCGGTGGACTCCGACGGCGACGGCCTGATGGACCCGGACGACAAGTGCCCCAACGCGCCCGAGGACAAGGACGGCTTCCAGGACGAGGACGGCTGCCCGGATCCGGACAACGACAAGGACGGCATCCCCGACACGGCGGACAAGTGCCCGCTGGAGCCGGAGACCATCAACGGCGTGGAGGACGAGGACGGCTGCCCGGACAAGGGCAAGGTCAAGGTGCTCGTCGAGGGCGAGCGCATCCTCATCCTGGAGAAGGTCTACTTCGCCACGAACAAGGACGTCATCCTGCCGCGCTCGTTCCCCATCCTGAAGCAGGTGGCCGCCGTGCTGCGCGCCAACCCGCAGGTGGAGCTGCTGCGCGTCGAGGGCCACACGGACAGCCAGGGCAACGACGCCTCCAACCTGGACCTGTCCAAGCGCCGCGCCGCCAGCGTGAAGACGTTCCTCGTCAACGAGGGCATCGCCGCGGAGCGCCTGGAGTCCGAGGGCTTCGGCGAGACGAAGCCGGTGGACACCAACAAGACGGCCGCCGGCCGTGAGAACAACCGCCGCGTGGAGTTCAACATCACGCGGATGGGCAAGGTGGAAGTGGAGAAGCCCGCCCCGTAGCGCTCCACTTCAGGAATGAAACACGGAAGGCCCGGTTCCCCCGAGGGAGCCGGGCCTTTTCGTCATCCGCGCCCCGTCCTGTCACGTCACGCGTGCGCGGAAGGCGCGCACGACTGGTTACGGCGAGTCAGCGGACGCGAGTCAAGAGGGTGTTTACATCCGCGCGATGTCCGTATGGCCGCTGATGCCATTCGCGTAAGTGGGCGTCAGGACTCGGTCGCGCAGCAGGGCGCTACAGGCTGGTAGCGGAATACTTGCCAAAGCGCCCGACTTCCTGATGATTGTCGAGGGTGGGTGTTTCCGCGGACGGCGCCGCGGTGCTTCCGCCACGAGGACGACATGGACCAGTTCGAGCAGAACAAGCAGGCCGCGAAGATTCGTGTCGTGGGCGCGGGCGGGGCGGGCTGCAACGCGGTCAACACGATGATTCTGTCGAAGTTGGACCGCGTGGACTTCATCGCCGCCAACACCGATGTCCAGGCGCTCGCCGCGAGCAAGGCGCCCACCCGGCTGCAGCTGGGCCAGGCCCTCACCAAGGGCCTGGGCGCCGGCGCCAACCCGGAGATGGGCCGCGAGGCCGCCCTGGAGTCGCGCGATCAGATCGCCGCGGTGCTGGAAGGCGCCGACATGGTCTTCGTCACCGCGGGCATGGGCGGTGGCACCGGCACGGGCGCCGCGCCCATCATCGCGGACATCGCCAAGAGCCTGGGCTGCCTCACGGTGGGCGTCGTCACCAAGCCCTTCCTCTTCGAAGGCAACAAGCGCCGCAAGCAGGCCGAGCAGGGCATCGTGGAGCTCAAGGCCGCGGTGGACACGCTCATCACCATCCCCAACCAGCGCCTGCTGTCGCTCTCCAACGAGCCCATGCCGCTCTTGGAGACCTTCAAGCGCGCGGACGAAGTCCTGCTCAACGCCGTGCAGGGCATCAGCGACCTCATCCAGTACCACGGCTACATCAACGTGGACTTCGCGGATGTGAAGACCATCATGAGCGACAAGGGCCTGGCGCTCATGGGCACGGGCCACGCGTGCGGTGACCGCCGCGCCATCACCGCCATGCAGCAGGCCATCTCCAGCCCGCTGCTGGAGGACGTCTCCATCGACGGCGCCACCGGCCTGCTCATCAACATCACCGGCGGCCGCGACATGACCCTGCAGGAGGTCAACGAGGCGCTGACGCTGGTGCACGACTCGGCGGACGGCGAGGCGGAGATCATCTTCGGGTCGCTCATCGACGAGCAGATCCAGGACGAGGTGAAGATCACCATCATCGCCACCGGCTTCGTGCAGCGGGACGCGCCCAAGGTGCGCTCCATGGCGCAGGTGGTGCAGGTGCCGCTGGTGGGCCGTCCCTCCACGCCGCCGTCCGTGCTGTCCTCGCCGCGCGAGGAGGTGGCCAGCCTGGTGCCCGCGAAGAGCGCGCCCCGTCCGGCCATGTCCTCCGTGGAGTCGCCCAAGACGTCCATGCAGAGCGCGCGCACGGCCGTGGTGAAGGACGCGGCGCTGCCCCTGGACGAGGATCAGTTCGACATCCCCACGTTCCTGCGCCGCCAGGGCCAGACGGAGCTGCCTTGAGTCAGGCAGCGGCGGGACGCTAGCGGGGGAGGCGGGCGACGCTCGCCGTGCCCCTGCCGGTGAGGCGGTCGCATTTGGTGAACAGCCCGTCCACCTCGTCGTAGAGCGCGTCGATGCGCTCCGACGCGCTGGGGGCGGGGAGCAGTCCATCACCGGACAGCTCCTCCAGGCGGGTGCCGGCGCGCTGCAAGAGCTGCAGGGCCTTGAGCAGGGAGCGGCCCTGCTGCGTGCCGTCGGGCGTGAAGAGGGTGCCGCCCTCGTAGAGCGTCACCAGATTGGCGCGGGTGTCCTGCTGCCGCTGGTTGAGCCGGTTCCGGTACAAGTCCAGACGGCGGGCGCGGCGGGCACCATGCAGGTCCACGACGCTGTGCGTTCCTGTCGACGGGGGATTCACGTCGGGCAAGGTACGCCAGGCTCTCGCAAGCCCGCAAATTTACGGGACTGTACGGACCTGTTGCGCGACTGCCCGGACGCTTGTCAGTCAAGGGGGTGGGGGTTAGTTTGGCCGCCCTTCGTAAAGCCAGGGTGCCCGCCATGTTCCAGAAGCTGCTCATCGCCAACCGGGGTGAAATCGCGCGTCGCATCGGGGCCGTGGCCCGGGGCATGGGCGTGAAGACGGTGGCGGTGTACTCGGACGCGGACGCGAACCTGCCCTTCGTGAAGGAGGCGGACGAGGCCGTGAGGATCGGCCCCGCGCCCGCGAAGGACAGCTACCTGAGCATCCCCGCCATCCTGGAGGCGGCGAAGAAGACGGGCGCCCAGGCGGTGCACCCCGGCTACGGCTTCCTGTCCGAAAACGGCGAGTTCGCCCAGGCGTGCGCGGACGCGGGGCTGACCTTCGTGGGCCCGCCGCCGGAGGCCATGGCGCGGATGAAGGACAAGAGCCAGGCGCGCAAGCTGGTGTCCGCCGCGGGCGTGCCGGTGGTGCCCGGCAGCGACGGCGTCCTGCCGGACGTGCAGAGCGCCCTGGAGGCCGCGGAGCGCATTGGCTACCCGGTGCTGTGCAAGGCCGCCAGCGGCGGTGGCGGCATTGGCATGGCGGCGGCGAGCAATCCGGCGGAGCTGGAGAAGGTCTACCGCCAGTGCACGGACCGCGCGAAGGCCGCCTTCGGCCGCGAGGGCGTGTACCTGGAGCGCTACTTCCCGGCGCCCCGTCACATCGAGGTCCAGATTCTGGGCGACACCCACGGCCACCTCATCCACGGCCTGGAGCGCGAGTGCTCCATCCAGCGCCGGCACCAGAAGGTGGTGGAGGAGGCCCCGTCGGTGCTGTTCGCCAACGGACGCAACTCAGGCCTGGCGGACACGCTCTTCACGGCGGCCGTCAAGGCGGCCAAGGCGTTCGGCTACGCCAACGCGGGCACGGTGGAGTTCCTGTACTCGGACGGGCAGGTGTACTTCATCGAGATGAACGCCCGGCTCCAGGTGGAGCACTCGGTGACGGAGCTGACCACGGGCCTGGACCTCATCGGCTGGCAGCTGCGCATCGCCGCGGGTGAGAAGCTGACGGTGAAGCAGGAGGACGTGAAGCGGAAGGGCGCCGCGCTGGAGTTCCGCATCTACGCGGAGGACCCGGTGAAGTACTTCCCGTCCCCCGGCCCGCTGAAGGTGTTCCAGCCGCCCACGGGCGAGGGCGTGCGCCTGGACTCCGGCTACGCGGAAGGGGACGTGGTGACGCCGAACTACGACCCGATGATTGCCAAGCTCATCATCAGCGGCGCCACGCGCGACGAGGCCATTGCCCGCGCGGTGAAGGCGCTGGAGTCCTTCCGCATCGAAGGCATCAAGACGAACATCCCGCTCCACCTTCGCATCCTGAAGGACCCGGCCTTCGCGGCGGGTGAGCTGGACACGCACTTCCTGGATCATCACGCGAAGCCTTAAGTATTCCCACCCGAGGAGGACGGTTCATGGCGGACGTTGCGGCGCACATCACGGGCACGGTGTGGAAGATCGAAGTGAAGGTCGGCGACAAGGTGGATGCCGGCACCACGCTCGTCATCCTCGAGTCCATGAAGATGGAAATGCCCGTGGAGGCCGAGGAGGGCGGCACGGTGAAGGAGATCCGCTGCAAGGAAGCGCAGGCGGTCAACGAGGGCGACGTCCTCGTGGTGCTCGGGTAGTCACGGGCTTCACCGGATGGAGCCCACGCTGGAGGTGGAGGATCGCGAGGGCGGTGTCCGGGTGCTCACCGTCTCCAACCCGTCGCGGCGCAACGCGCTGAATGACGCGTTGCTGGCCCGGTTGGACGCGGCGCTGGAGCCGGCCGCCCACGTGCGCGCGCTGCTGGTGCGCGGCCAGGGCGGGCACTTCTGCGCGGGCTATGACTTGACGCACCTGGGGCCGCCCGGCGCTGACGGGCGGCTGCCGGATGACCCGCTGGTGGCGTGCCTGCTGAAGCTGGAGCGGCACCCGTCGCCGTCGGTGGCGCTGGTGCAGGGCGGCGCGGTGGGCGCGGGCTTCGACCTGGCGGCCTCCTGCGACTTCCGCGTGGGCGCTCCCGACGCCTTCTTCCTCATGCCTCCGGCCCGGCTGGGCATCGTGTACTCGCCGGAGGGGCTGGCGCGGGCGGTGCGGCTGGTGGGGCTGTCCCGCGCGAAGCAGCTGTTCCTCACCGCGCGCCGGTTGCCGGCGGCGGAGGCGCTCGCGTGGGGGCTGTTGGACGAGTGTCCCGAGGACGCGGAAGGACGCGCGCTGGCGCTGTGCGCGACGCTGGCCGCGGGGGCGCCCAGGGCGGTGTCGGGGATGAAGGAGGCGTTCGGGCTGCTGGCGCGCTCCGGGTTGTCCCCGGACGACGTCGCGCACCTGCGTCAGGTGCGCGGCGAGGCGTTTGGCAGCGAGGACGCGAAGGAGGGGCGCGCGGCTTTCCTTGAAAAGCGCGCGCCCCGGTTCAGCGGCCGCTAGGTGTCGCCGAACAGCTCGCCCATGCGCAGCTGGAGCGCGGAGGCGATCTTGTAGAGCGACGAGATGGACGCGGAGGACTCCGCGCGCTCAATCTGGGACAGCAGGGACACGGACAGGCCGGTGCGGCGGGCCAGCTGCTTGAGCGTGAGCTCCTGCGTCTTGCGCGCGTCGCGGATGGTGCGGCCGATGGCGCGGTGCAGGTCTGCTTCCGGGTCCTGGGACAGGCCCTTCTTCTGCAGCGCGTTGCGCACGGCGGCCGTGAACTGCTCCGGCTCCATGGGCTTCTTCACGTAGTCGGACGCCTGCGCCTTGAGCGACGCGACGGCCGTGTCCACGGTGGGGTAGGCCGTGGCGACGATGACTGCGATGTCCGTGTCGTACTTGCGGATCAGCTCCAGCACTTCGGTGCCGGACATCTGCGGCATCATCATGTCGAGGATGACGAGGTGGAAGTCGGAGCCCCGGAGGATGTCCACCGTTTGCGTCGGGTCCGTGGTGGTGACGACCTCGTAGCCTTCACGGGTCAGCACCAGCTTGAGGTAGTCGCAGTTGTCCTGCTCGTCATCAACTACCAGGATGCGAATCTGCACAGCGTCTCCTCGCTGCAGGGTTGAGGGATGTGCTGCGGGGGGGACTACTCGCCGCTCTTCGAGGCGGGGGGATTCTGCGCCTGACGCGGGGTTGCGCCGGGCATCTGGCTCAAGGCCCTGATGACCAGGTCTCGCTTGGGATAGCCTTCGGGCGTGAGCGTGAGGAACGTCTCGTAGTGCTGCTCACTCATCTTGAAGTCGTTGACCTTGGCGTACACCACGCCAAGCATGAGGTGGCACTCCGGGACCTTGGGGGCGAGCAGCGCGCAGTCCTTGGCGAGTTCCAATGCGCTGTTCGGTTCCTTGGCCTTGATGAGCCCCAGGACCTTGCCCTGGATGACTTCGATGTTCTTGCTCACGTCCGCCGGCTTCATGTTCCGCATGAAGTCGGACGTGGGCTTGGCATTCGGATTCTTGGGCGCGGTGGCTGTCGCGTCAGGGGCGTCCTGCGGAGGCTCCGGCAGCTGGGTGTTCTGCGCGGCCTGGGCCTGCGCGGCGTCCAACTGGTCGCTGAGATCCTTGCGCTCCTTCACGAAGACGGTGTCCGTGGGGATGGCGCTGAAGGCCTTGGTCGCGGCATCGACGTCGTTGCCCTTGAGGGCGCGGCGGGTCGCGGCGAGGTCCCTCTCCGCCTTCCGCTCCTTCTCCAGCCGTGCCTGGAGCTCATCCAGGGTCGCGGCCGGTAGCGCCTTGGCCTTGCGGAGCGCCTCGAGCGAGGTGCCGGCGACGGTCAACTTGCCCGCCTGCAGCGCCTCCTGGAACGCCTGATCCGCCGGGGGCTCCGGCGGCTTCTCCGGCGTCGCGGGAGGAGTCGCGGCCACGGTCTCCGGAGTCTTCGTGTCCGGCGGCTTCGTCGGCTCCTTCGGCTCCTTCGGCTCGGTGATGGGCTGCGGATCCGCGGCGACCACGGGGGGCGGGGCGTCCGGCGGCTTGGGCAGCAGGTCCTGGCCCTTCACCACGAAGAGCGCCGCGCCCGCGCCAATGGACAGGAACACGATGACCGCGGCCACCCACATCTTCTTGGAGCCGCCGCGGCCCTGCGCCGCGAGGTCCTCTTCCAGCGAGCCGGGACCCACGAAGCGCAGCTTCACGTGGCCCATCTCGATGACGTCACCGTGCGCGAGCGTCGCCTGGGCGTAGCTCTCACCGTTGACCATCATCCCGTTGGCCGACTGCATGTCGATGACGCGCCACTCGCCCGTCTCCTCGCGCACGACCTTCGCGTGCGTGCGGGACAGCGAGCGGTGGTCCAGCGCCACGTCGTTCTCCGACGTGCGGCCAATCCGCAGCTCCGTGCGGTTGCAGTCGAACTCCTGGCCCTTGAACTCGTTGGGGGCCAGCACCACCAGCCGGGGCTGCTCGTCCTCCGGCACGCGCTCCACGCGCCGGGGGCGGTCCGCCTCCATCTGGTCCATGCGGATGATGGACGTGGCGTTGCGGCGCGCATCCGCGGACACGGGCGTGTGCTCGTGCTCGTCGCCGCCGTCGGAGTCGGGGTCCTCCGCCTCGTCCTCGCCGTCCACCATGGTGTCGCGGGGGGCGGGGCCGCTGGGGACGTCGTCGTCCTCGTCCTCCTCGGGCTCCGGCTCCGGCCGGCGGGAGGCGGGCACCTTGGCGGTGATGGCGCCAGTAGGGGCGCCAGCGTTGGCCGCGCCCTCGACCTGCAAGGCCAGATCGTAGTCGCCAATCTGGATGAGGTCGCCCTCCTTGAGAGGGAGCTGGCCTGCGACGCGTTCACCGTTGATCCGGGTGCCGTTGTAGCTCCCCAGGTCTTCGAGCACGACGTGGCCATTGAGGCGCACGAGCCGGGCGTGTCGACGTGACACGTTTCGCTCGGTCAGGCGGATGGTGTTCCCCTCCTGACGGCCAATGGTGATTTCGTCGCGCACGAAGGGAACAACGGTCTTGCGCCCCTCGTCGTCTTCGATGATGAGCTTCAGCACGGGTCCGGTCCGAGTACAGCTATAGCAGAATGCCCTTTGCCGAGACAAGCCATGTATCCCCCGAGAACAACAGGGCTTTTCGCCCATCCCAGGGTCAGGGAAGCACTGTTGTCCATCGGTCGATTGGCCGGAAAGGGTGGGGAGCGCAGGATACCGGGGCTCACGATAGCGCTGATCGCGGCGCAGGCCATTCTGTACACCGTGGTGGCGTCCGGAGGCCCACCCGGAGTGGATGCGCTGATCCACTGGGGGGCGAAGTCCGGCCCCCTGGTGACGGACGTGGGGCAGGGGTGGCGGCTCCTGACGGCCAACCTCCTGCACCGGGACGCGCTGCACCTGGGCCTCAACCTGCTGGTGTTCGCGGGGGTGGGCACGGCGGTGGAGCGCGCGTGCCGGTGGTGGGACTACGTGGCGTTGCTCGTCGTGTCGGGGCTCGCGACGATGTCGGGCTCGCTCTGGTGGTCGCCGACGGTGAGCGTGGGGGCGTCGGGGT
>NZ_RAWL01000377.1:0-8501 GCF_003668885.1 Corallococcus sp. AB049A
CAGCCCCCGCCCCATGCCCCCAACCGCTACGGGCTCTACGGCGGACGGTCCCTGGGCTCCGGACACGCGGGCGTGGGCATGGAGCTGGGCTTCCCGTTCGTGTCCGCGCGCGGCGTGTACGGCGTCCTGGAGCACCTGGACCTGGGGCTGGGCGTGGACACCGTCTACGGCCTGATGACGGAGCTGCGCGCCAGCGCCCGCTTCACCCTGTTGGACAGCGACAACGTGAGCCTGGCCCTGGTGGTGGACGGCGGCCACGCGTTCTTCCTGCGCCCCCCGGACACGGAGGACAAGGGCGCGCGCTACCTGAGCGGCCGGCGCGACTGGAACGTGGCCCCGGGGCTGGTGGCGTCCTTCCAGGGTGACAGCCCGCGCGCGTGGAGGCCGTACCTGGACGTGCGCGCCCTCATGGCCTTCGACCTGGACCCCATCCAGAAGGATCCGCTGGGCGGCATCCCGCCCGCGTGGAAGCTGGATGCGTCCGTCCTCGTCCGGCTGGGCGCGGAGTTTCCCGTCGGAGAGAAGACGTCCTACGCTGTCTCGCTCGGCGGAGACTTCCGCAGCCGCTCCACGGACGCGGAGTTCATGCCCACGCTGTCCGTGGGCGTGGTGTCCACGCTGTTCTGAAAATCCCCCAACCCCTCTCGACCCGAGGTCATCTCATGCGCGGCAGTGTCATTGGTGCAGGTTCGTTCGGAACGGCGCTCGCCAACGTGCTCGCGGTGAATTGCGACGAGGTCCGCCTGTGGGGCCGTGAGCCTTCCACCGTGGAGGCCATCAACACCCTCCATGAGAACCCCACCTACCTCAAGGGCATCCCCCTCTCCGAGCGCGTGCGCGCGACGACGGACCTGGAGGAGGCGCTGGCCGGCTCGGAGATGGTGGTGCTCGCCACGCCCAGCCACGCCACGCGGGAAGTGCTCGCGCGCGCCAAGAGCTTCCTGCCCAGGAGCGTGCCGCTCGTCACCGTGTCCAAGGGCATCGAGAACGGCACGCTGCTCACCATGACGGAGCTGCTGGAGGACTGTCTGCCGGAGGAGTTCCACCCGTACGTCGCGGTGCTCTCCGGCCCCAGCTTCGCGAAGGAGCTGGCCCGCCGCATGCCCACGGTGGTGACCATCGCGTCGCACTGGGACAAGGTGGCCCAGCGGTGTCAGAAGGCGCTGCAGACGGACACCTTCCGCTCGTACACGTCCACGGACGTGGTGGGCGTGCAGTACGGCGGCGCGCTGAAGAACGTCATCGCCATCGCCGCGGGCATGGCGGACGGCCTGGGCATGGGCCACAACGCGCGCGCCGCCATCATCACGCGCGGCCTGGCCGAAATCACGAGGCTCGCGGTGAGGAAGGGCGCCAACCCGCTGACGCTCTCCGGCCTGTCCGGCATGGGCGACCTGGTGCTCACCTGCACGGGCGAGCTCAGCCGCAACCGCCACGTGGGCATGGAGCTGGGCAAGGGCCGCAAGCTGCCGGACATCCTCGCGGAGATGAAGGAGGTCGCCGAGGGCGTCAAGACGGCGAAGAGCGCGCGCGACCTGTCGCTCAAGACGGGCGTGGAGCTGCCCATCTGCGAGCAGGTCTACCTCATCGCCTACGAGGGCAAGAACGCCAAGATGGCGGTGGTGGACCTGATGACGCGCCAGCCGAAGTCGGAGCTGTCCGGCGTCTGAAGCGCGGGCTAGTAGCGGCGCGGCCTGGCTTCCGGGCCCGCGCCGCGCACGCGCCACACGGTGAGCCGCTCGGAGTTGGTGTGGCTCAGGACGAGCCCTTCCGTCTGCATCTCCTCCAGCAGGCGGTTCGTCTTGAGCCGGTCCAACCCGATGGTGCGGCCCAGCAGGTCTCCGGGCATGCCGCTGATGTTGTTGCGCAGCTCGTTGATGATGGCGCGCTTGAACTCGTTCTTCTGCAGGCCGTCCAGGTCCTGCGACCGCCACGAGGACAGGATGCCCCAGCCGATGAGCAGCAGCGTCACCACGGCGATGACCGGGTAGACGATGTGGCTGTTCTTCTCGAGCAGCTCGATGTAGCCGGTGGTGATGGAAGAGACAGGCCGGTCGTAGTCCGGCCCGGAGTCCTGTCCGGGCAGACCTTCGATTTGGGCCGTCAACAACGGGATGAGCAGTTTCAGCGCGGGAGCCAAGGCCCCCCGACTCTACGGGGAGGGCCCCCGCGCCGACAACCCGCCCACCGTCACACCACGCCGATGGACTCGGACGCACCCTCGGCGAACAGGGTGGTGTCCGCCTTGGCCAGGAGCGACGCCAGCCCGTCGCGCTTCACCGCGCTGATGGCCACGCCGCCCTTGGAGCGCAGCAGGGCCTCCACCTCGTCCTCGGACAGCTGGTCCGCCTTGTTCCAGACCATCAGGCGCGGCTTCTCCATCAGGCCCAGCGAGGCGAGGATCTTCTCCACCGCCTCCACCTGGTCGTCGCGCGCGGGGTCGCTCGCGTCCACCACGTGCAAGAGGAGGCTTGCGTCGTACAGCTCCTCCAGCGTGGCGCGGAAGGCCGCCACCAGGTCCTTGGGCAGGTCCCGGATGAAGCCCACCGTGTCGGTGATGATGACCTCGCGCTCCTGCGGGAAGCGCAGGCGGCGGCTGGTGGGGTCCAGCGTGGCGAACAGCTTGTCCTCCGCCAGCACCTCCGCGTTGGTGATGGCGTTGAGCAGCGTGGACTTGCCCGCGTTGGTGTAGCCCACGATGGAGATGACCGGCACCTCGCGCCGGTTGCGCTGCGCCCGGCGGACGCTGCGCTCGCGGCTGATGACGTCGATGCGGCGCTCCAGGTTGGTGATGCGCTCGCGCACGCGGCGGCGGTCGATTTCGAGCTTCGTCTCACCCGGACCGCGGCCACCCACGCCACCGCCCATGAGGCGGCTGAGCGAGTCATCCCCCTGCACCAGCCGGGGCAGCCGGTACTTCAGCTGCGCCAGCTCCACCTGCAGCTTGCCCTCGGCCGTCTGCGCGCGCTGCGCGAAGATGTCCAGGATGAGCTGCGTGCGGTCCAGGATCTTCAGGCTCGTCGCATCGCCGATGTGACGGCCCTGCGACGGGGTGAGGTCCTTGTCGAAGATGAGCAGGTCCACCATGGACTGCATGGAGCGCAGGTTCAGGTCCTCCAGCTTGCCCCGGCCGATGAGGTAGCGCGGATCCGCTTCCCGCTTCATCTGGAGCACGCTGTCCACCACCTCCACGCCCGCGGTGCGCGCCAGCTCCTTGAGCTCCGCGAGGGACGACTCCGCCCGGGCGCGGTTGCCGTCCAGGCACACCGCCACCAGGATGGCGCGCTCCTTCCCGGACACCGTGCGCGCGGCCGCGTTGCGGTTGAACTCCTCCTCCAGCGCGTCCAGCGTGGACAGGAGGTCCGGCTGCTCGCCGTGCACGGAGGGCAGGGTGGACACGTGCCAGAACTCACCCGTGCCGTTCTCCGGCACCAGGTAGGCCCAGTGCAGCACGCCGGGCAGGCCTTCGTGGCCCACGCCCACGGCCGCCACGCAGTCCAGGCGCAGCAGCGCGAGGTCCGTGAGGTCGTCCTTCGTGAGGGGTTCGCTCTTCAGGTGCGTGTGCACCAACCGCAGGCCACGCAGACGGATCTGCCCGGCGCGAGCACGGCCGATGTCCGGCAGCTCCAGCTTGTGGGCGTTGCCCACGACGACGTGCTCGATGTCGCCCTTGCGGTTGATGAGGACGCCCACCTGACGGTTGAGCTCGTGCGACAGCTCGGTGAGGTGGCGGGCAAGCTCCGCGGACACGATTTCGCGCGGATCCACGCGGCGGCGGAAGGTGTTGCGCAGCCGCTGCTGCTCGCTCGTCTTCAGGCCCAGGGTGTTGCCGTAGATTTCCTTCAAACCGTTTCTCCTGGCGCGGACATCGAAGCGTCCTCGCCGCATTCAAGACATTGGATGGACAGGGGCCGTCCGCGTTTCATGACAACCGCCCCGGTTTTCCGCCTGCCACGAAGCCTGGTGAACAACCGGCCGCGCGCGTCCTTTCCCGTTCCAGCCTACGCTGCCCGCCGTGACTGATTCCGCACGCAATGCCCTGCGCGGGGCCCGCCGCGTGGTGGTGAAGATTGGAACCAACGCGCTGACCAGCGCCACGGGCCGCTTCAACCGCGCCCACTTCGACGCGCTGGGCCAGGACCTGCTGTGGGCCGCCGGGGGCCGGGAACTGGTGGTGGTGTCCAGCGGCGCCATCGCGCTGGGCATGGAGCGGCTGGGGCTGCCCGCGCGCCCCCGGGACATCCCGGGCAAGCAGGCGTGCGCGGCGGTGGGGCAGAGCCGCCTGATGCAGGCGTACGAGGAGGCCTTCGGCCACGCGGCCCGGACGGTGGCCCAGGTGCTGCTCACCCACGAGGACGTGCAGGAGCGCCGGCGCTACCTCAACGTGAAGCACACGCTGGAGCGCCTGCTGGCCGCGAGCGTGGTGCCGGTCATCAACGAGAACGACACCGTGTCCGTGGATGAGCTGAAGTTCGGCGACAACGACACCCTGGCCAGCCTGGTGGCCGGCGTGGTGGAGGCGGACGCGCTGGTGCTCCTCTCCGACGTGGAGGGGCTCTACACCACCGACCCGCGCAAGGACGCCGAAGCGCGCCTGATGCCCGCCGTGCCGCGCGTCACGGCCGAAGTGCTGGCCCTGGCCGGCGACGCCACCAGCGCGGTGGGCACGGGCGGCATGGCGTCCAAGGTTCGCGCCGCCGCTCGCGCCGCGGAGCTGGGCATCCCCTGCGTCATCACCTCCGGCGCGGTGCCCGGCCGCCTGCGCGGCGTGCTCCAGGGGGAAGAAGTGGGCACGCTCTTCGAGCCCGCCGGACGCCGCAGCGCGCGCACCGCATGGATCGCCCACGCGTTGAGGCCCCGGGGCCGGCTGGTGGTGGACGCGGGCGCGAAAGAGGCCATCGTCACCGGCAAGCGCAGCCTCCTGCCCAGCGGCGTGACGGGCGTGGAGGGGGACTTCGGCCGGGGCGACCCGGTGGACCTCACGGACGGCACCGGGACGGTGTTCGCCCGGGGGCTGTCCACCTACGACGCCAACGAACTCAAGCGCATCGCCGGGCGGCGGAGCGCGGACATCGAGGCGGTGCTGGGCTACCGCTACCTGGATGAAGCCGTGCACCGCGACGACCTGGCGGTGCTGTAGCCTCGGTCCGCGCAAGGGCCGCCTGGATGCCTAGATGGAAGAAGAGACCGTCTTCACGGTGCCGGACGCCGGCTCCGTGAGCCGCATCAGCGCGCGGAACTCCGGGGAGTCCACCTTCATCAGGAGCAGCGACACCTCCAGCTCCCCCGGCACCCGGCCCAGCTGGAGCTTGCGCTCCTGGCCGTGCAGCAGGGCCAGCTGCGAGTGGCCTTCGCCTTCCGGCAGGGACAGGTCCACCTGGAGCTGGAACGAGTCGCCCTCGCCCTTGGGCGTGAGCACCAGCCGGTAGTCCGGGACCGTGGCGCCTGGACGGCGGCGCTCGGCGCGCAGCGTGCGGCCCGCCTCGCCCAGCAGCTTGGGCTGGGCGATCAGCCGGCCGTCGCGCCGGACCTCCAGCGCGAAGTAGAGCGGTTCGTTGCGGGCCTGCGCCGGGGTGGAGACGAAGGCCAGCAGCACCAGCGCCAGCCCGGGAAGCCACTTCTTCAGCAGGGAGGTGCGGTCCATGGTCGAGCCCTCGTCAAGCTTCAGTCCGCCGCGTCGGCCCCACGGCAGCCAGCAAAGCCTCCAGGAGGCCCGCTGTCGCTTCTCACCCAAATCGGCAATGTCCAAGGAATAACCCAGACGCGC
The DNA here is from genome assembly GCF_003668885.1 of Corallococcus sp. AB049A. Lineage (NCBI taxonomy): Bacteria > Pseudomonadati > Myxococcota > Myxococcia > Myxococcales > Myxococcaceae > Corallococcus > Corallococcus sp. AB049A. The sequence goes on from NZ_RAWL01000377.1 coordinate 5,768, forward strand.
GCCGAGTGCGAGCCCCACGCCCGGGGTTGTCTGCTGGCTTGCGGACGAAACGAGGGGTACATGGCGATACCTGCTTGCCTGTTCAGGTTGGGGCGGCTATCCCCCCTTGGACGGAGCCAGCCCTCTTCGCTGTTCCCTTTCTGTTCGTTTCCAGCCCTGCCCCCTTCTCCCACCCCGGAAGTCCCCGGTCTCTTGATCTCCCGGGTCCTGTCCGCCATGGTCGTTGATCACCTGAATGGACCGCACGGAACGCATCCTTGATCTCGTGGCACTGCTGCTCGACGCGCGGGAACCCATCTCGTGGGCCGAGCTGCGTGAGCACTTCCCCGCGGACTACGGCGGGTCGGACGACGCCGCTGAACGCAAGTTCGAGCGCGACAAGGCGGAGCTCGTCGAGCTGGGCTTCCCCTTGAGCTACGTGCAGGGCGACGACGAGCGGCGCGACGGCTACCTCGTCGACCGCGACGTCTACTACCTGCCGGAGGCGGACCTCACGAAGGAGGAGCTGGCCGTGCTCTACGCCGCCGGCTCCGCCGCGCTGGCGTCCGGCGCGTTCCCCGGCCGCGACGACCTGGCGCACGCGCTGCGGAAGATCGGCTTCTTCGCCGGCGAATCCCTGCCCACCCCGCGCGTGCGCATGGAGCTGGGCACCGGCCAGCAGGGCCAGGAGAAGGAGGTCTCCGCCCGCCTGGAGCAGCTGTGGGACGCGTGCTCCGCGCACAAGTGGGTGCAGATCACCTACGGCAGCCCGCGCAAGGACGGCGTCACGGAGCGGCGCGTGGACCCGTACGGCCTCGCGCTCCGGCGCGGCGTCTGGACGCTGGTGGGCTACTGCCACCTGCGCCAGGGCCTGCGCACCTTCCACGTCCACCGCATCCGGGAGCTGAAGGTGAACACCGCCCGGCCGCGCACGCCGGACTTCGAGGTGCCGGCGGACTTCTCGCTGGACGCCCACGTGGCCTACTTCCCGTGGCAGTACCGCTTCCATGAGCCCCTGGAGGTGACGCTCCAGTTGACCGGGCCGCAGGCCTCGCGCGCGGGGTCGCTGTTCCCGGGCGCGGCGCTGGAGCCGGTGTCGGAAGGGGTCGTGCGGGCCCGCTTCCCGGTGACGTTCCTGGACGGGCTGACGCGCTTCGTCCTGTCGCTGGGGCAGGACTGCCGCGTCGAAGGGCCTCCGGCGGCGCGCGAGCGCCTGGAACAGATGGCCGCGAACATCCTGGCGAAGCACACGCCAGTCGAAGGCGAGCGGGTGAGCGCATGAGCAACGTCCACGAGCGGCTGCGCCGCCTGCTGTTCCTCGTCCCCTACGTCTCCAAGCACCCCGGCGTCACCGTGGAGGCCCTGGCCAGGGCCCTCAACATCAGCCGCGAGGACCTGCTGGAGGAGCTGGACCTGCTCACCTGCGTGGGCCGGCCGCCCTTCAACCCGGACGACTACGTCGACATCTACGTGGACAACGACCGCGTCTATGTGGACCTGGATCAGCGCCTGACCGCGCCGCCCCGGCTCACCGCCGGCGAGGCCGCGGCCCTGGCCGCCGCGGCGGAGCTGTTGCGCCCGGCCACCGGCGATGCGCTCCAGAGCGCCGTCACCAAGCTGGAGGGCATCATCCCGCCCGCGGCCCGCGAGCGCTTCCGGGACATGTACCGGAAGATCGACGCCTCCGCGGACGCGCCCCCGGCGCTGGGGCCGCTCACCCGCGCCATCCTGGAGCGGCTGGAGGTGACGTTCGGCTACGCCAGCCCCGGCCGCCCCACGGAGCCGCGCCGGGTGCGCCCCTACGAGCTGCTCAGCCACCGCGGCCAGTGGTACCTCCAGGGCTTCTGCCACACCCGTCAGGACGCGCGCCTGTTCCGGCTGGACCGCATGGAGGACCTGTCCGTCACCACCACGGCCTTCCAGCCCCCGCCGGATGCCCGCGCGGACGTGCCCAACCCGGCTCGCAGCGCCAGCGAGGCCTCCGTCCGGGTTCGCTTCACCCCGACGGCCGCACCCTACGTGAAGGAGCGCTTCGGCCCGGACGCCCGCCCGCTCGCCGACGGAGGGGTGGAGGTGCGGGTGGCCGGAGACAGTGAGCGCTGGCTCACGCAGTGGGTGCTATCCTTCGGCGGAGAGGCGGAGGTGCTGGAGCCGGCGAGCGCGCGCGCCGCCGTTGCCCGAGCCGTACATGCCTCGATAGGCTCCTAGGACGACATGGCCTTCCAACTGACGATCTCCGAGGGAAAAGACGCAGGCAAGGAGTTCGTCTTCGACCAGGACTCCGTGCTCATCGGGCGCACCTCCGAGTGCGACGTGGTGCTGTACGACCCTGGCATCTCCCGCCGCCACTGCCGCATCTTCAAGGACGGCGACGGCTACGCCGTGGAGGACCAGAAGAGCGCCAACGGCACGGTCGTCAACGGCACCCCCGTGCAGACGCAGAACCTGGCGGACGGCGACACGCTGACGCTGGGCCCGGTGACGTTCCTCTTCGCGATCGCCGCGGAGGACGCGCCCACCGGCGAGGACGAGAAGCCCGCGGAGGACGGCGCCAACAGCACGCGCATCGTCTCCCTCGACTCCCTGCGCAAGCAGCGCAACAAGAAGGCCGCCGCGGCGCTCGTGCCGGAAGGCGTGGACGAGGAGGACCTGCAGGGCATCCGCGCGGAGTCCACGCGCATGAACATGCGCGCCATCCGCCGGCCCACGTCCTCCGCCCAGCGCGCGGTGCCGCAGGTGCCGCCCCCGCCGGAAG
>NZ_RAWL01000378.1:0-8500 GCF_003668885.1 Corallococcus sp. AB049A
CCCCCACTCCCTCCCGGGAAGCCGAGCTGGCTCGCGCCGAAGCCGACATGGCGAAGCTGGAAGCACAGCTCGCTGAACAGGTGGCTCGCGCCACCGCCGACGCGGCCGCGTTGTCCGAGCGGCTGAACCGCACCCGGCAGGCCCTGGCCCGGCCGGAGCATGCCGGAGACTCGCGCCTGTCCCAGTGGGCCATGCGCCTGGAGGACACCGAGTCCCCCGAGCCGTCCCCGGAGCTGGCGCGCCTGCGCGAGAAGGCCCTGGACGCGCGCGAGGCCGCGCTGGACACGCGCCGCCAGGCCGGGCTGGACCTCCAGTCCGCGCTGCGCGTGCAGCAGGAGGACGCCGCGCTCGTGGAGAAGGCGCTGACGTCCGCCGAGTCCGACCTGAAGCGCGTGGAGGCCGCGGCGAAGGCCCGCGCGGAGGCCGAGGAGAAGGCCCGGCGCGCGGCGGAGGCGGAGACCCAGAAGGTCGTCCCGCCCGCGGCCCTGCGTCCCTCCGGGGCGAAGGTCTCCGAGGAGTCGCCGACCCGCGCGGAGCGGCCCCCGGCACGCGCCGCCGTGGCCCTCACGCCGGCGAAGAGCGACGGGCGCAAGGCGGGCCGGGTGCGGATGCACACGGCCATCGACACGCGCAGTGATTCCAACTTCTTCACCGGCTTCTCCATGGACATCAGCGAGGGCGGCATCTTCATCGCCACGGTGGAGGCGGTGCCGCGCGGCACGCCGGTGGAGCTGGACTTCACGCTGCCGGGAGGCCGGCCGCTGACGGTGAACGGCGTGGTGCGCTGGGCGCGCGACGGCAACGACCGCACGCCGGACCTGATGCCGGGCGTGGGCGTGCAGTTCACCACGCTGCCGCCGGAGGTGGCGCACGCCATCTCGTCGTTCGTGTCGACGCGGGACCCGATGTTCTACCCGGACTGAGGGGCCCAGGGGCGCAGGGGGATGAGCAGCCCCGCGTCCTGGAGGCGCGCCTGGACGTCCGCGGCCAGGGCGACGTGAGCCGGGTTGGAGACGGTGAACTTCTCCGGCGTGAGGGTGATGAGCGTGCCCCGGTTGGGAATGTGCTCCACCTGGACGGGCGCGGGCAGAGGGGGCACGGGGCCTCGGGAGTCGGCGAGGTAGGTGACCCAGCCGACGAAGGTGTCCAGGCTGGGACGTGTTTCTAGCCCTTGGAGACGGGCCTTCAGCGCATGCGAGGTCGCGATGCCGAACTCGGGCTCCCACGCCAAGGCCATGGCCCGTACCACGCCAGTGAGTACCGGAGCGGTCAGTACGCGTTCTGCGACCTGGCCCGTGCTGAGCGCATTGAGGGCACAGACAGAGGCCATGCGTGAAGAGGCGCCCCCACAGTTGCCATTGATGCCCGAGGTTTCCTCCTCGTTCTCACCCGCCCAGAGGGGAAAGCTCGAGAAGTCACGGAATCGATTGCTCTTCTTGCTCAGGAGTTTCGTGAGCGTGGCGACGTTCACGGGGACCTGACGCTGGCGGGCCTTCTCGAAAGTTGCTGCCGCTTCATGCCAGCGGTTCCACGTCGGTTCGAGAGGCTCCATCCGCCGAAGGAAATCCTCCAGACGCTGGGCGCAAGCCTCGACGGGCTCAGGTCGAGCCAGCCAGTAGCAGCCTGCGTAGTACGTCTCAATCATGGCCTCAGCGTCTCCTCAACGGACGGGATCAATGTGTACAACCTCAATGATGATCTTCTGCTCGTTGAAGGTTGCTCGAAGCAGGTCGGCGAATCGCTTCTCGGCGACAATCCAACGAATGTGTCTTCCATCTGCCATGCTGACCTGGCGCATGGCTTGAGCGATCGTCTTGATGAAGCCTTTATAGAACTGCTTGACCGTCATGTTGTCGGTGATGAACTTCGCGTAGCCCGGGCCCTTGGCTTCCAGCAGCACGTTCTCCACGGGGTCGTAGCCGTCGAAGTCCACGACGGTGTCCCCCTCTTGTAGCCGGTACGCGGAGCCCTTCGGTGCTTCCGTCACCTGGGCCTGATAGTCGCGGGCCCGGTCGGACATCGACTCGTTCACCTGCACCCACTTGCCTGGACCTCTTGACGGTGGAAGCCCCATCGTGGCCATGGTCACCGCCGTGGACGCGAGCGTGACCTCCACCACTTCACCCGCCACCGCCACCGCGCTCACATCCAACACCTGCGCCGGGCCCAGCCGCACGGCACCCGGGAAGCGCGGCATCAAAGAGAGCGCGGAGGACAACCCCATCGTCACGCCGTGACTCACCGCCACTGTGACCGCGAGCACGAAGACGCGCGCCACCTCCGGCCCCAGGGCCTGCGCGAACGCGTCCGCTGCTTCCTCCAGCTCCTGGAACGTCGTCGCCCGGTCCGTGGCGTCCTTCAGCGCGCCGCACGCTCGCACCACCGCGAGGAACGACTGCACGCCCACGTACGCCAGGAACACAGCGGCAATCACCGCCGCCGCCTTGGTGAACAGGGGCTCTGGCACCGCGGCCAGCACCACCCAGGACGCAATCGCTCCCGAGACCACGGACACGAAGAACGCTGGGTTCAACGTGTCCTGCAACGCGGTCCCGATGCTCGCGCGCAGGGGCTCCAGCGACATGCCCACCGCGAGCGTCAGCCGGTCCAGCTCGCCGAAGCCCGCCCCGTCCTCCAGCAAGGACAGGCAGTCCCCCGGAGCCTCATGCGCCCGGCACCACCGTCCGTACCGGTCGCGCAGCATGAACCCGAGGCTCCGGTCCAGCTCCGCCCCCTGCTTCGCGGCCGCGCGCACCACCCTCGGTGAGCGCACCGTCAGCGGCACCTCCAACACCAGCCGCGTCAGCGCCTCCTCGAACTCCCGCGCGCTGACCGGAACCCTTCGGTCCCACGTCACCGGCTCATGGACCCGCGTCCCCCGCTCCGCGCGCAGCCGCACCGTGGGCCCGCTGGCGCAGCCCGTGAGCAGCACGACCAGCAGTCCCCACACGGTCATCCGGCTCCGCCCCTGTAACACTCGCGACACTCCTCGACAGGCGCCTTCTCCAGCCCCTTCCATCAATGCTATGCATATCCCAGCAATTCAATCTTAGTTTGAACATCACGACTTCACTGGGAGCACATCTTGAAGCCTTCTTCCCTCCTCGCGGCCCTGGCCCTGGCCGGCGTGCTGTCCGCCTGCGGTCCTGCCGAGGCGCCTGAACCCCAGCACCTGGGCAGCACCACGGCGGCGCTGGACTGCGCCGCGCTCAGCAAGCCCGTGTATCACCGGGTGCGTCCGTCCACGGGCGACAGCCTCCTCACCCTCAACGCGAACGAGGCCGCCAACGCGGCCACCACCTACGGCTACACCGACGACCGGGGCACGCCCTTCAAGGCCGCGAGCTCCTCCGGCACCGGCCTGTCCCCCGTCTACCGGCTCTACAGCCCCAGCCGGGGTGAACACATCGTCACCATCGACGCCACCGAGCGCTCGAACCTCATCGCCTCCGGCTTCACCACCGACGAGGGCGTGGGCTTCTATGCGTCCAAGACGGCGGACACGTGCCTGGTGCCCGTCTACCGCTTCGACAACCCGGGCCTGAAGAAACACCGTCACGCCGTCACCCAGGCGGAGCGCGACGCGCTCACCGCCGCGGGCTGGACCAACGAAGGCATCAAGTTCTACGCCGCGCCCACCACCGTGGACACGAAGTTCACCTTCGTCGTCATCCCCGACACGCAGCAGGAGACGGTCTACGCCCCCACCCGGCTCACCCAGCGCATGCAGTGGATCGCCGACAACAAGACGGCCCAGGACATCCGCTTCGTGATGCACACCGGCGACCTGCTGGACTGGGACACGCCCGACCACCTCTACTACCAGCGCGCCAGTGATTCCTACCAGGTGCTCGACGCCGCCCAGATTCCCTACGCCATCGCCCTGGGCAACCACGACACGGCGGCCGTGTGCCAGGGCGGCAGCGCGTGCCCCGGCAACGTCAACGCCAACCTGCGCAACACCACCACCTTCAACGCCTACTTCCCGCTGTCCCGCTTCAAGGCCCTGGGCGGCGTGTTCGAGTCCGGCAAGTGCGACAACGCCTACCACACGTTCAACGCGGGCGGCCTGAACTGGCTGGTGTTGAACCTGGAGCTGTGGGCCCGCACGGACGCCGTGAACTGGGCGAAGACCGTGCTGGCCCAGTTTCCCAAGCACAACGTCATCATCATCACCCACTCGCACCTGAACGGCAGCGGCGGCATCGAGCAGTCGAACGGCGGCTACGGCAACAACAGCCCCCAGTACGTGTTCGACAACCTCATCAAGCAGTACGCCAACGTGCGCTTCGTCTTCTCCGGCCACGTGGGCAACGCCGCCTACCGCACCGACACCGGCGTGAACGGCAACACCATCTACCAGATGCTCAACACGTTCCATGACGGCACCACCAACCCGACGCGCCTCGTGGAGGTGGACACCGCCGCCAACACCATCACCACGCGCGTCTACGCACCGCTGACGAACACGGAGCGGGCGGACGGCACCAGGGCGTACAGCAACGTGAACTGGGTGCGCTGAGCCGGGACACCAGACATCCGCCAGGTGACTGCCTGCAGGCAACCGTCTCCGGCGGTCAACACACAGCCCCGCCGGGCGGACCTGCCGCCTGGCGGGGCAATCCCTATCTTACCGGCGCCTTCCGTCGGATACCGGACCGGCCCTCGTGGCAGGGGGTGAAACACAGGCCCTGGCTCTGTCAGAAAGCAAGACAACCCATGAGGGGGTGGGACGCGTCCCCCCTGAAGGAGTCCCTGTCGCATGAGCACGATTCTCCGGACCCCACCCCTCTCCGGCGGCCGTCCGCCCCGCTGGGATTCCCGCCGCCGCGCTCCCTCCGGCCCGGCGCCCGTCGCCGCGCCCGTGGAGAAGGTGAACCTGGCCCGCGCCTCCACCGACCTGCCTGCGCCTGGCATTGTCCGTCCCGTGGGCATGCTCCATGGCCAGCCCGTGCACCTGGTGCGGCTGACGGGCACCGGCCCCTGGTGCCGGCACTCCACGGGAGATGCGTTGTTCTTCGTCACCCGGGGCACCCTGCGGGTCGAGCTGCGCGAGCGCACCGTGGACCTGGAGGAGGGCGAGCTGCTCATCGTCCCCCGGGGCGTCGAGCACCGTCCCGTCGCGGAAGCGGAGGCGCTGGTGCTGATGTCGGCCCCGCCGCTCGATGGGGAGGCGGCCGGGCAGTCTCCCGCCCCCTGAGCGGCGTCCCACGCCCCCCGGGCGGGCGAGCCCCCGTCCCGTCCGCGCGCGGCGATTCCTCCCATGGGGTGCACGGCGCACTTTTGCCCTGAACGAATGCAAGGGAGCGGGAGCCGCCATGCGCATCCACCACCTGAACTGCACCACGATGTGCCCGCCCGGCCGGCGGCTCATGGACGGACGGCGCGGTTTCGTCGGCCCGGCGGCGCTCACCTGCCACTGTCTGGCGTTGGAGACGCCGCGCGGCCTGGTGCTGGTGGACACCGGCTTCGGCCTCAATGACGTGTACGCGCCGCGCGTGCGGCTCAATGGCCTGTTCCGGGACGTGCTCTGCCGCCCCGCCCTGGCGGAGGAGTCCACCGCCGTCCGCCAGCTGGAGCGCATGGGCTTCCAGGCCAGCGACGTGCGCGACATCATCCTCACGCACCTGGACTTCGACCATGCGGGCGGCCTGGATGACTTCCCCCACGCGCGCGTGCACGTGCTGGCGGAGGAGTACCGCGTGGCCACCGCGCAGAAGTCCTGGCTGGACCGCGCGCGCTTCCGCCCGCAGCAGTGGTCCAAGGAGACGCGCTGGGAGACCTACGTCCCCTACCGGGGCGAGGGCTGGTTCGGCTTCGACTGCGTGCGCGAGCTGACCGGGCTGCCGCCGGAAATCCTGCTGGTGCCGCTGGTGGGCCACACGCTGGGACACGCGGGCGTGGCCATCGACACCGGGGACGGGTGGATGCTGCACGCGGGCGACGCGTACTTCTATCACGGGGAGATGGACCTGGACCGCTACCGGTGCACCGCCGGGCTGCGCGCCTACCAGAAGCTGATGCAGAAGGACGGGTGGATGCGCTGGTACAACATGCGCCGGCTGCGGGAGCTGGTGCAGCGCCACGGCGACCAGGTGACGGTGTTCTGCGCCCACGACTCGCTGGAGTTCGAGCGGCTGGAGGAGCGCGAGAAGCTGCCCGAGGACTTCCCCATCCAGCCCGGGCTCGTCGCCCCCGTGCCGTCGCTGCACCTCTAGAAAAGTCACTGGGAGAGCGGCTGCGGCTCCGTCACTCGCGGCTCCTCCACCTGCCGGGGCATGCGCGGCAGGTCCACCGTGAAGGTGGCGCCGCACCCCGGTGCGCTCTCCACGTGGATGACGCCGCCGTGCGCCTCCACCAGCTGGCGCGCGATGTAGAGCCCCAGCCCGTAGCCGGCCTGCGTCCTCGCGGCGCGCTCCCGCTCGAAGCGCTCGAAGACGCGGCGCTGGGCCTCCTGCGGGATGCCCACGCCCTCGTCGCGCACCCGCAGCCGCGAGTGCTCCCCGTCCAGCGCCGACACCGACACCGTCACCGGGTGGCCCCGGCCGAACTTCAGCGCGTTGGACAACAGGTTCGTCACCACCCGGTCCAGGCGGACGCGGTCCCACTGCCCCACCTGCCCGTCCTCCACCTCCAACTTCAAATCACAGCCCGCCTCCGCGGCGGCCTCCGCGAAGCGCTCCACCACCTCGCGCGCCAGCTCCCCCAAATCCATGGGCGCCGCGTCCAGCAGCCGCTTGCCGGACGACAGCCGGGACAGGTCCAGCAGGTTGTGCAGCAATTGCCCCAGCCGCTGCGCCTGCCCGCGCGCCGCCACCAATCCCTGACGCACGTCCTGGTCGCGGCCGGCCGCCTGCGCGCGCTGCACCTTGCTGAGCAGCAACTGCAACGCATGCAAGGGATTGCCCAGGTCGTGCGCGGTGACGGCGATGAGGTCCACCGCCTCGCGCGCCTCGCGCAAGAGCCGCGTGTTCTCCAGGGCCAGCGCCGCGCGGCCGGCCAGCTCCTCCACCAGCACCTGGTCCGCCTGCGTGAAGCGGCGGTGGCCCCGCGCCGTCAGCAGGACGAAGGCGCCCAGCGTCTCGCTGCCCGCGCGCAGGGGCACCACCATCGACGAGCCGATGGCGACGCGCTCGATGAGCACCCGGTGCTCTTCCGTCTCCGCGGAGGCCGCCAGGTCGCCCGTCTCCACCTCCACGTCCATCCGCGAGCGCCCGGTGCGCATCACCTCCCAGACGACCGGGGGCATGCCCGCGCGGGGCGGGAAGCGCCGCAGGGCCTCCCACAGGCTCGCCTCGCGCTCGGGCTGCACGTGCGTCACCGCCCGGGGCCGCAGCTCACCGGCGGGCGTGAGCAGGTAGAGGATGCAGCCGTCCGCCACCTCCGGCACCAGCAGCCGCGCCACCTCCGCCGCCGTCAGGTCGGGGTTCAGGGACTGGTGGAAGACGCGGCCGGCCTCCGCCAGCAGCTCCTGCATCCGCTCCGTGCGCCGCTGCTCGGTGATGTCGCGCGTCACCACGGTGAAGCCCTGGGGCTGGCCGTCCACGTCGCGCAGCGCGGTGATGGACACCTCCGCCCAGAAGCGCGAGCCGTCCTTGCGCTGCCGCCAGCCCTCCGTGCGCAGCCGCTCCTCCTGGAGCGCCCGGGACAAATCCCGCTCCGGCCTGCCCGTCGCCGCGTCCTCGGACGTGTAGAAGATGGAGATGGGGCGGCCCAATATCTCCGCCTCGCTCCAGCCCTTGATGCGCTCGGCGCCCGGGTTCCAGCTGGCCACCCGGCCTCGCGTGTCCAGCAGCACCAGGGCGTAGTCGCGCACGCCCTCCACCAGCGCCTGGAAGCGGTGCGCGCTGGCCGCCGCCTCGCGCCGCAGCGGGTGCAGCCGGCGGTGGAGCACCCACGCCAGCGCCGCCGCCACCGCCAGCCCCAGCAGCGAGGCGAGCAGCAGCAGCGCCGTCTCCCACCGGTCCACCCGCGCCGCGGACTGGTTCTCCAGGGCCAGCCGCGCCTGCACCCGGCGCTCCAGCTGGGCCTGTGCCTCGCGCACGTGCCGGTGGGTGTGGGCCAGCCGCTCGCGCGCCCGCCCCTGCTCCTGGGGCGTGCCAGCGTTCACGAGCCAGCGCAGGGCCACCTCGTGCTCCTGCTCCGCGGCGCGGATCTCCCACACCAGGGCCTCGTCCTCGGGCGTGGTCAGCCGCGCGGCCAGGCGCTCCGCGGTGTTCAGGAAGCGCCGCCGCGCCTGCGCCGTGTCCCGGGAGAGCGACTGCCCGCCCGCCAGCAGCGCGCTGTTGGCCAGGGACACCTTGTCGCTGAAGGCCCGCCCCAGAAGCCCCACCTCCTGCAGGTCCACGGAGCGCTCCATCACCCGCGACTGCACGGAGGCACGCGTCAGCAGGAGCGCTCCCACGGCCAGGAGCAGCAGGACGAGCGTCACCACGAGACTCGCCCCGAGCCCCCACCCGTCCTCCTGTCGCGCGCGCCTGGGACCTGCCATGGGTGTCCC
>NZ_RAWL01000379.1:0-8490 GCF_003668885.1 Corallococcus sp. AB049A
GGGGCGGGAAGCACGGCCCCTCCCTCCTTGCCCGTGTGACGGCCGGGGGGACGGGCTCAGTGCACGGCCACGATGCGGCCCTGGCCATCCACGCAGTAGACCGTGCCTCCATCCAGGATCTCCGCATCCAGACCGCAGCGGGACAGGTCCGGGATGAAGGAGATGAAGAACAGTCCATCCTCGGAGCGGAGCACGCGGGTCTCGTAGGTGTCGCGGCGTGACAGGCACTCCGCGATGCGCGGGTCGCGTGCGTTGCTCTGGACCTTCCGGCCCGGTGGAAGGAAGTCATTCAGCGCCAGGCTCAGGGCCTCCAGCATGGGACCCGGAAGATGGGTGGCGTTGTCGAAGGACTCCGGGAAGTGGACGCGGGCAGCCTCTGCTTCGGGCGCACGCGGAGCCATGGGAAGCTTGTGGTAGCCGAGCAGACCGCACCCGCTCAGCCCAACACCCAGGAACCCGAGTCCGAGCGCACGCAATCCACGCAGCGTCATGGCAGCCAGTCCTTTCCCTCGAAGGCATTGAACGCGCCCCAGTCACCTTCGGCCTTCCCGATGGGAACCCAATGGCCCGCCCGCAGCGCGGACACGACGCGGGTCGCGTAGTTGTAGCTGTAGGCGATGCAGTGCCCCAGCTTGTCCTTGTGGAAGATGTACAGCTCGCGGTCCCAGATGCGCCCTGTCTCCTGTTCGAGGACTCGGGACGTGCCCAGGGGAGACCAGCCCGCGGGCCTCAACGCGCCCATGTCCCGCTCGGAAGGACGCGGGTTGTGGGGATGGTTGTGGGCAGGCCCCAACAGCACGACTCGCCGGTGCTCCAACTCATGGAGCTTCCGGGGAACCAGGCAGTACTTGCGGCCATCCGGGCCATCTCCGCCGATGTCGGAGAGGAAGCTGAGGAAGTACCCGTGCTCCTGTTCCGAGTAGTAGTGCAGCGCGCAGTACTCCTTCAGAGCGAGCGGATCCGCATCAAAGTCCCAGGTACGTGAGCAGCGCGCCCAGGTCCACGTCGGACAGGGCCTCCTTGCCGTAGAGCGGCATGGTGCCTCCCACGCCGAAGAACGGCCCGTGCCGGACCTTCTCGATGACGACCTGCGCGTGCGGGATGCCCGGGAAGGCCTCGTCGTAGGTCCGCGTCACCTCCGGCAGCACCGACGCGAAGGTCGTCAACCGGCCTTCACCCGTGTGCGTCGCGCCGTGGCAGTTCTGGCACGCCGCCCGGTACACCGCCTCGCCGCGCGTGGCGTCGCCCCGGGGCACGTCCTGGATGTCCTTCACCACCGTGAACGGCAGCGCGGGCGCCTGCGCGTCCGGGCTGATCCGCGACAGGTACTCATACAGCGCGCGGGAGCGCGGCTCGTCCGGCCCCAGCTTCGTCACCCCGCGCATGAAGTTCACGTAGCAGACGTTCACCGCGTCCAGCAGCCGCGTCTCGCTGCCGCCCCACCAGTCAGGCCGCGCCGCCACGTTGTACAGCGTGTGCCCGGAGTCGATGCGTCCCGCCGGCGCCTGGGCCGTCGTCGCGTGGCACGTCGCGCAGGAGAAGGAGTTGTACTCGCTCGACGACAGCGTCGAACTCTGGAACAGCGCCTCTCCGTAGTCCGCCGCGTCCTGGGGCCCGTCCTCACGGCACCCGGCGAGCACGCCCACGAGCAGCGCCGCCATGCCTCCTCGCAGGCCCCTCACGGCGTCCCCCGCAGCAGGCTCACCGAGTCCGGGAAGATGCCCACCTTCACCGTGGACACCACCGTGCCCTCGCCCAGGTCCACCACGTGCAACGTGCCCGGGCCGATGTGGTCCCCTTCGCAGACCGCCAGGCCGTGGCGCTCGTCCGGCGTCAGCATGAGCTGGTGCACGTTGAGACAGCCCGCCTGCGACAGCTGCACCGTGCGCAGCACCGCGGACGTCGCCGCGTCGATGACCGCCACCGCGTCCTCCTGCTGATAGGGCATGTAGAGCGTGCGCCCGTCCCGCGTGAACGCGCCGAACATGGGCGCGCCGCGCAGGTACACCGTGCGCTCCGGGTTCATCGTGCGCGTCCCGGGCTCCAGCACCTGCACCTGCTTGCTCGCCAGCGAGCTGACCCACACGTCCCCCGTCGTGGGCGACACCGTCAGCGCGTACGGCTGATGCCGGGGGTTCACAGCCGTGCCCGCGCCCGCCGCCACCTTCACGCGCGTCACCGGCCGGCCCTCGGCCTCCAGGTCCACCACCGCGACCTCGTCCGACCAGCAGGCCACGTACGCCGTGCGCTCGTCCGCGGACAGGCGCACCGCGTGCGGGGCGGGGCACACCCTCACCCGCTCCTTCACCGCCATCGTCTCCGCGTCGAGGATGACCATGCGCGCGGCCATGTCCTCCTCGGTGCCGCCCTTGCGCGCCACGTCCGCGATGCGAAGCAGGTCGAAGTGCGTCTGGTACAGCGTGCGCCCGTCCGCGCTGACGATGACGTCCCCGGGGTTGCGGTCCACGCGCGTGGACGCCACCAGCCGGTTGTCCTTCGCGCTCAGCTTCAGGCAGTAGCCATCCGCCGTCCCCGTCCCGTGCGCGCCATGTGGCCCCGAGCCACCGCCCGGCACGTAGTTGGAGATGCCCACGTAGTAGTAGTCACCCGCCGGCGACACCGCCGTGTGGTGCGGCCCCTCCAGCTCCACCGGATGGAGCCCCACCGGCACGCGCGCCAGCTCGCCCCAGCCCGGTGTGCCCAGCCCGTCCATCTCCAGCAGGCTCACCGAGTCATCCAGGCTGTTCGTCACCAGCAGCCGGCCGGAGGCCCCCGGAGGCGGCACCGTCGTACCGCCCCGCGTCCACGGGTTCGGATCCGCGTACGCCAGCTCGGGCACGTCCGGGCCCGGCTCCGGCGGCTCGGTCTCCGTGCACGCGCCCAGCGCCAGCGCGCAAAGCCAGACAGCGCGCCTCACCTGGCCATCCCCATCGTGAACGGCACGGTGGACCCCATCGTGTAGGGCCCCTCCGTGATGCGGTTCTGCACCAGGTACGCGCTCACCACCTGCACCGACAGCTCCTTGCCCGCGGCGTCCTTCACCGTCTGCCAGGAGCCGCCATCCAGCTGCCACTGCAACTCGGACGTCAACACCTGCGCGATGGGGCACTCGCGCCCGGCGGCGTAGACCTTCACCCAGTAGAGGTCGCCCGTGTACGGCGGCAGGTGGGCCTCGGCGGTGGGCAGCACCTGGTTCCCCAGCCACGCGAGCACCGACCGCTTCGACTCACGCGGGCGGGCTTCCCGCATTGGCGGCACCGGATGCTCCAGCGACGCGCGCAGCGGGGACGTCCACCGCCACAGCGGCGCGGCCTGATCCGTGAAGTACGACTGCCCGGGCTCGGGCGACGTGAGCGTCACCGCGCGCGAGCTGTCCTGTGGCTGGTTCTTCGCGTCCTCCATCGTGCGCCACGCCTCGTCCGTGGCGCCGCCCGCGTACAGCGGCTCGCCGCACGCCGTGGCCTGGGGAGGGGCGTCATCTTTGTCGCACCCACTCAGGGCCAGCAGCGCGACGGCGGCGGTGCTCCACGGCAGGAACGTCTTCAGCTTCATGGTCTCGGGTCCTCGCGCCGCCGGCCGCGACGCCACAGGGGAAGGAGGAACAGGGGAACGAGCGTGCCCGCGGGCGCGGCGGCGCAGCCCGAGGACGGCTTCGGATTGACGGGAGTGCCCGCGTCGGCAGGCGGCGCGCCGGCATCCGGCACGCCCGCGTCCGGAACGCCGTCCGGATAGAGCGGCGCGCCAATCGTCTCCGCGAGCTGGGGCCAGCGCGACGGACACAGCTCTCGCACGGGCGTGCCCGCCGGGCACTGATGGCTGCCTTGAATCTGCTCCAGGCTGAAGAGCGGCTCCCAGGTGGTGCCGTCATCGGTGCTGCGCGCCAGCGACCAGTCATGGAGCCATGGCGAGCCGCAGCCGTAGAGGACGCCTCCCACGCGCGTCACGCACGCGTTGCCGGTGGGCAGCTC
The DNA here is from genome assembly GCF_003668885.1 of Corallococcus sp. AB049A. Classification (NCBI taxonomy): domain Bacteria; kingdom Pseudomonadati; phylum Myxococcota; class Myxococcia; order Myxococcales; family Myxococcaceae; genus Corallococcus; species Corallococcus sp. AB049A. The sequence goes on from NZ_RAWL01000379.1 coordinate 3,969, forward strand.
CAGCTTGGAGAAGGCCCCACCCGCCTGGCTGCGGAAGAAGGAGTTGTACGTGGACACCCACGCGGTGCCCCCGTCCGCGGAGACGTCCATGTTGACGAAGACGTCGTCGATGCCCGCGCCCGTGCGCGCGCTGAAGGTGCGCCCCCCGTCCGTGCTGTGCAGGACGTGCGTGTAGCCCTGCGCGGACACGCGCGCCCAGACGCCGAGCGGATCCACCGGGTCCGTCGCCGTCACCACGAAGTCGAACGGGCGCACCAGGTCCGGGAAGGCCTGCGGCAATTCCTCCCATGTCTCGCCCGCGTCGCCGCTGCGGAACAGGTACATGCGCGCCGTGTCCGACGCGGACACGTAGAGCGTGCGCGGATCCGCGGTGGACACGCGCACCGCGGAGAAGAGGACCCCCGCGCGCTGCAGCGCCAGCGCCCGCCACGTCCCGCCGCCGTCGTCCGAGCGGAACACCCCGTTCGTCACCGACGTGGAGCGGCCCGTGGCCACGTACAACACCGCGTCATCCGTGGGGTGCGCCGCGAGCCCCGTCACCCACGTGTCCTTGAACGCGGGGTGTGACGTCCACGAACACGCGCCGTCCTTCGAGGACAGCAGCGCGTTGCCCGTGGCCGCCAGGAGCTCCCCCGTCCCGCGCCACACGAAGGACTCCGGGCGCCAGCCGCCATACCCCATGGCATCCGGACACACCCAGCGCCACGTCCGCCCGCTGTCGCGCGAGATGACCGCGCCGAAGGTGGCCCCCACGAAGAAGTCCTCCGGGTGGCCACGCCGCAGCGTGACGTTGGACGTCTCCGGCAGGCCCGCGTGCGCCCACGCCACGGCCGGGCCCAGCAGTCCGGCCACCACGGCCGCCTTCCAACCCCCCGAGATTCGTCGCTCTGGCATCCGGCGCTCCGGGGCAGACCCCATGGCTCCCCACGATAACGCCCGGCCCGCGCATGCATAGCGGCCGGTGCGGCAAGGGGTTTCCCGCGCCCCAACCTCCCGGGTTTCGCGCGGCCCCTCCGCGCGGTCCGGCGTCTGTCCAAGGCCTGCCGTCCTTCCCCGTGATGGCTGGCTTTCCCTGTTTCAGGATGCTACGCCATCAGGGTCCCGGACCCAGGCGTGGACATCCTCTGTCCGCCGGGGCGTCCGGGAGGAATGACGGGGCCGTGATTCCAGACGATTCGAACGTGGGCGACGTGGCCGTGGGCCCTGGCTCCAGCGTCACGCGAGGCATGTGGGCGCGGGTGTTGAAGGGCGAGGTGGAGGACGCGGTGCGGGCCTACGAGGCGATGGGCGCGGCGCAGCGCGAGCGGGTCCTGGAAGAGGCGCTGGCGGTGCCCACCGACACGCGCAACCGCCTGGTGGAGGTGCTGCGGCAGGCACGCGACTTCGCGGGCGCGGCGAGGCTCCTGGAAGCGGACGGAGATGACCGGAGCGCGGCGCCCCTGTACGAACAGGCGGGAGCGCCGCTGCTGGCGGCGGAGGCGTGGCTGAGGGTGGGCGAGCAGGCCCGCGCGGCGGCGGCCTTCGAGCGCGCCGGTTCGCTGGAGCAGGCGCTGTCGCTGTACCAGGCGCTGGGCGCGCGCGAGTCGCTGGCGCACCTGTTGGGCCGCATGCACCGGCCCATGGAGGCGGCGGGGGTGTTCCGGGTGCTGGGCAACGCGCACGCGGAGCTGGAGATGCTGCGCGCGGTGCCCGTGGACGACGCGCAGCGGCCGGAAGCCGTGCTGCGCATGTGCGAGCTGCTGGACGCGGAGGGCGCCACGTGGCGCGCGCTGGTGCTGCTGGCGGACGGCATCAAGCACGCGTCGGGCGCGGGGCTGCTGCTGCTCCAGGCGGAGCAGGCGCGGCTGCTCCAGCAGCTGGGGCTCGCGTCGGCGCCGGAGGGCGCGGCCGCGGCGGAGAAGGCGCCGCCGGTGGTGGATGGCTATGGCTATCTGAAAGCCATTCCCATCTTCGATGGTCTGTCATTGGAGGACATGCGCGACCTCTACCGCCTGGCGCGGCCCATGCTGCTGCCCGCGGGGACGACGGTGCTGGAGAAGGGCGCCAAGGGAATGGGGCTGGTGGTGCTGCTGGAGGGCATGGTGAGCGTGTCCACCGGCCCGGGCCCGGACGCGCGCCAGCTCAACATGCTGGGGCCCGGTGCGTTCCTGGGGGAAATCTCCCTCATCCTGGATGGCCCGGTGTCCGCGCACGTGCGCGCGCACACGGTGGTGCGCGCCCTGCGCGTCACCCGGACGGACTTCCAATACTTCCTGGAGACGCACGAGGCCGCCGCCCTGCGCATCTACCGCCTCTTCACGCAGAGCCTGGCGGAGCGGGTGCGGGATTTGAGCGGGTGAACGGTCCGCCCTACCGAACGGGTGCGTGCGCCGCGCGGCTGGGTTACAGAAGCGCGCATGGCGGACTCCCCACACGCTCAATCCCTCAAGTCCCGGGCGAAGCTCCTCGCCGCGCGCGGTGAGCTGAGAGAGGCGCTGGAGGCCTACGAGGCCGCGCTGCGCGTGGACCCTGACGACCCGGTATCGCACCTGCGCGTGGCCGAGATGTACCAGTCGCTGGAGCACGAAGCCGCGGCCATCAGCGCCTATCTCAATGCGGCGCGCGCCTGGACCCGCGCGGGTGAGCTCCTGCGCGCGGTGGCCGCCCTGGTGATGGCGCGAGTCCCGGGCACCCGCTTCGATGTGGTGCACACCGTGGCGGAGCGCTTCGCCCTGCCGCCCGGCGCACTGGCGCCGACCTTCGCCTGGGTCCCCGACGGCAAGGACCCAGGCGTGCCGGTGCTGGCCAGCGTGGGGCGGGAGGCCTTCGTGGCCCTGGTGGAGGCGCTGGAGGTGCGCGAGCGCTCCGTGCTGCTGGAGTTCAAGCGCCAGTCCCTGGCCCGCGTCAGCGCGGCGCACCCGGAGGTGGACGCGGCCGTGCACGCCTTCTACCAGCGCCGGCTGGTGGAGAACCTGCTGCGCACCAGCCCCCTGTTCACCAACCTTCCGCCCGCGCTGAAGCAGGCGATGTCGCGCGAGTTCGACCTGCGCGCCGTGCCCGCGGGAGAGGTGCTCCTCACGCAGGGCCAGCCGGGGGACGCCTTCTACCTGCTCTTGCGCGGCCAGGTGCAGCTGTCACTGGAGCAGCGGGGCCGCATCGTGCTGCTGCCGGAGCTGCGCGAGGGCGACGTGTTCGGCGAAATCTCGCTGCTGCTGGACAAGCCGGTGTCCGCGACGGTGCGCACGAGGACGCCCTGCGTGGTGCTGCGGCTGGAGCGCGCCGCCTTCGAGCGGCACGTCGTCACCCAGCCCGGCTTGAAGGGCCAGCTCATGCGCATGGGGACGGAGCGCCTTCAGCAGACCGCGAAGGCGCTCTTCGTCTGAGACGTCAGGCCTCCGCGTCCAGCTGCACGGGATGCTCGCGCAACCAGCCCTGCGCGCGGCGGATGCGGTCCGCGCCGGACGCGCGGCCTTCCTTCTCCAGCAGCTGCCGGTAGGGCTCCAGCTGCTCCGGCGTCCACGCGGGCAGGGCCTTCAAGTCCGCGAGCGACACCATCTCCTCCGCGCTGCGCCCCTTCGCCTCCTGCCGCGCGGTGAGCAGCGCCGCCAGCACCAGGCGCGCGGGCTCTGCTTCGAAGGCGATGGCCGCGTCGGTGAGCCATTCGCGCGTGGGCTCGTCCGCCGCCGGGTCCTTCGCGCCCGCGCGCATGCGCTCCAGCATCCCTTCGAGGAAGTCCGCGTCCACCGCGCCCTTCACCGCGCGCAGCAGCGCCGCGATGACCTGCCGCCGGCCTTCCGGGTCCTTGGGCTGGGACTTCATCGCGCGCAAGGGCTCCCACAGCACGACGGTGAGCCACAGCTCCTCCTCCGGGGAGAAGACGGACGGCGTGGCGGGGTCTCTCAGCTTCGTCTCCACCCGCTGCGCGCGCTCCTTCGCCTCGCGCGAGATGCGCTCCACCAGCGCGGGGTCCGCCTGCACGTGCTTCACCAGCGCATCCAGCTCCCCGGCCTCCGCCTTGCGCAGGGCCTCCGAGGCCTCCGGCGTCATGGACTCCGGCTCCATCTGCGCGACCAGGGACTCGTACTTGCGCACCACCTCCGCGTGCTTCTGGCTCCACTCGCGGAACTGCACGTCGAAGACGACGTCCAGCACGGGGTTGTCCTCCGGCCGCACCTTGCCCGTCTTCTTCGCCGCCGTGGCCAAGAGCGCGCCCACGCACAGCGCCCGCCGCTCCTCCGGCGTGCGTCCACCCTTCGCGGCCTGCGCCAGGAGGCCCGCGCCCAGCTTCTCCTGGAAGCCGCGCGTGCCCAGCTCCCGCACCACGCCCACGCGCAGGCTGTTGCGCGCCTGCATCGCGTCCAGGCCCTCCTGCGCGGCCAGCGCCGCGAGCGCCTTGCCCACGTGGTCGCTGAAGGCCTTGTCGTCGTACCTCAGCCCCGGCTGGGGTCCCGCGGCCTGGAGCAGCACGGACAGGTGCTCCAGCGTCTGAGACAGGCGGGACACGTCCGCGTCGCCCAGAAGCGACATGGCCGCCTCCAGGTCC
>NZ_RAWL01000037.1:0-34512 GCF_003668885.1 Corallococcus sp. AB049A
GGGCTGGGGCTGGCGCTGGGAGGCCCGCCGCTGGCGTTCGGGACGCTCACCGCGGTGCAGCTCGGCTATTCGGCCGTGTGTCGCGCGCCCACGCAGGCGCGGCGCCATGCCCCCACGGACGGCGAGTGGCGCCTCCCCGCTTTCGTCGGCGGGGCCGCGGCCCTGCACGTGGCGGCGCTCACCTTCCCGCCGCTGCGGCGGGTGTTGGGACTTCCGGCGCCCACGCCGCTGACGTTCGGCGGGCTGGCCCTGGGTTTCGTCCTGCCAGGCCTGATGGGCGCGGTGCCCGTATGGAGTGGCCACGCGGTGCGCCGGGTGCGCCGGATGACGAGCACGACTTCCTCACTGGAGACACCCCCATGAAGTTCGACCTTCCCTCCTTTCTGCTGGGCTATGGCGCGGGCGCGGGCACGGTGCTGGCGAGCAGGCACCTGCGGCCGCTCGCCGTGGAGGTCGCCTCCGCGGCCTACCGCTTCGTCGACTTGGTCATCGCGCGCGTCGCCATGAAGCAGGAGGACTTCGATGACCTGCTGGCCGAGGCGAAAGCCCGGGCCCGGGGGCGCGAGCGAACGCGACCGGCGGCCGAGGCCCAGGCCCAGGCCTGAGGGAACGCGCATGGAACGGGTCATCCACATCGTCCACACCTCGCCCGGGCGCACGCGCCTGCGGCTGCCGTGGTTGCGAAGCGACGCGAAAGAGGCCACGTCGCTGGCGGACGGGCTCCTCCAGGTGGAGGGGGTCGAGGAGGTGCAGGTGCGGCCCTACACAGGCAGCGTGCTGTGCCTCCACGACCCAGGGCAGCTGAGCCTCGAGGGGCTGTTGGAGGAGGTGCGCCGGAGCACCGGCGTGGACGTGCTGCTGCGCCCCGGTGAAGAGCCGCCCGATGGGGATGCGCTGCTGCGCTCCCTCACCAAGGGGAGCGGTGTGGCGCGCGCAGCCAGCTTGTTCTTCAAGAACGTCAACGTGGACGTGCTGCGAGCCACCGATGGGCACCTGGACCTGGGCACGCTGGCGACGCTGACCTTCGCGACAGCGGGCGCGGTGGAGGTGGCCGTGAAGGGGAAGCTGCCCCCTCCCCCGTGGTTCAGCCTGGGCTGGTGGGCCTTCCAGACCTTCATCAACATGGAGCGCGTGGCCATCCAGCACACCGCCGTCCCGGTGCGCCACAACGGCGACGGGGCCGCGGCGGCGCCCGGTCCGGACGCCGCCGGGTACTCCGAATGAGCTCAATCCGGCCAGTTGCCTTCCAGGGGATGGGGGCCGTCGGTGAAGGCGCGCACCAGGTGGGTGCCGCCCACGAAGCAGCCCGCCCATGAGCCGCCCTTGCCGCCGAAGGACTCCTCGCTGTCGCCCCGCGAGCGCAGCGCGTTGATGCCGACCTTGAAGGCATGTGTCGCGCGGGACGCCGAAGAGCAGGACGGGCGGCAGGTATGCGCCCCGCTCCTGGCTTGCGATGAAGGCGTCCTCCGCGAGCTCGCCCTGGTACAGCACCGCCGTGCCCTGCTCCCGCACCTGCGCGATGAGCGAGCGGAGCTCCTCGGCCTTGCTGGCGGAGATGAGGGGCCCGAAGTCCACGTGCGCCCCCAGCATCGGATTGCCGACGCGCAGCGCCGAGACGGCCTCGGAATACGCGCGGACGAACCGGGGGACCAGGGACTGCTCCACGACCCAGCGGGTGTAGGCGGTGCAGCGCTGCTTGCCGAAGTCGAAGCCCGCTCGAATCTGCGCGCTGAGCGCGTCCCAGTCCGAGAAGTGCGTGATGGCGTAGGCGTTCACACCCTCCATCTCCAGCGCGTAGCGCTTGTCCGTGTCACGCAGGCCCTGAGAGCATAGGCGGCATGGGAGCCCTGTAGCGGGCGAGGGCCGGGGAAGGTGGTGGGCCAGGAGGGCCTTGCGACATGCGCTGGACGGTGAAGGAGGCCCCCAAGGAGGCCTGCACGTCGCGCTCCAGGCGCACCACTGCCATGCGCGGGCGACCGGTTGCCGCGAGCTGCTCGAGAGGGTGCGACCCTCAGCCGAGAGTGACTCCCAGAGCGCCTGCCGCGGTGGCCCCAGCGCCGGAGCCAGGCGCGGCGGCTGCTCGGGCAGCTGAAGGTGACGGAGAATGCGCCGGATGACGGCGCCCTGCGTCAGGTATGCCAGCACCCGTCGCGGGCCTGCGCACCTTGGGCACGAGAAGACATCTCCTGCGAACGTGCTGCGCGGCAACCCGGCCCAGTCCAGCCTTGGAGCGCGCTGACGCCTCCCGCAACTGCCCACAGTTGCCGCCCCTGCAGATGGTGCCTCCTCCTCGCCCGACGCTGCCGCTGCGGGGAGCGCTAGCCATCCGCCTCCCGAACTGAGGCTGGGGCCGTATTGACGCTCTGCGACACCGTGCTCGACAGCCTCTGCGGTTTGGTAGGGTGAAACCCTCATCCACTACTGCCACGTGCCACCAATCAGGTCGTGAGTCACAAAATGAAAAAGCCCCAACAAAATCAGAACCCTAGCGAAAGGCCGGCAAGCGCTCACCCATTTCAAGATTCAAACAACGAGTCGCCATATGTGACAGTTGTCCGTCGGTTCATGGATAATATTAGCTCTGTGAAGTCCTGCGCGGATACCTACCTGTCAGCTTCCATTGACGCCGATAAAGCTGCGCATAAGGAGTTGTTTGCCGCAATAGCATCGTTGAAAAAGATGGTATCTGGCGAGGCTCCTCAGTTCAGTATGGGCGATGCCATTAAGTCAGTTAAAATTATTGAGCAGTTTAGAATGAATAGGTCTTTTGGGCAGGCGGGTCTTCTGGCGAGAAGTCTTTTCTTGTCGATATTTAGCTTTTTTGATGCGTTCACCGGCGACTTGCTCACGGCGCTTTATCGACAGCGTCCAGAGTTGCTGGATTCATCAAATAAAACAATGGCTCTTAAGGATATCGTGTCATACAAAAGCATTGACGATATCCGGGAGCAGGTGATTCATAAGGAGATTGAGGCGTTTCGTCGCGAAAGTTATGTTGAGCAATTTGAGATTCTCGAAAAGCGGTTTGGCATTCAGGACTTTCGAAAGCTTGCGGGATGGCAATCTTTTATCGAGTGTTCGCAGCGCCGAAACTTGCTGACTCATTGTGATGGCGTCGTCTCTGGACAATATCTTCAGATTTGCCGAAGCGAGAAGTGTCTTCCTGATCCGGCTCCAAGTGTCGGCGACCGGCTGGGACTGCCTCTCTCGTATTTTTACGCTGCTGTCGACTTTGTGTGCGAAGTTGGCTTCAACGTTGCTCATGTGCTTTGGTGTAAAGCTGTGCCGGATCAGCGAGGCGTTGCAGAGTTTGTTCTGGAGGAGCAGTTGCAAATATTGCTTAGGCAGGAGCGATGGGGTTTGGCCGAGGCTATTGGGCGATTCGGCGTTAAGCAAAAGTTCTCGTCTGATGTGATGCGACGTCTGATTCAGATTAAATATGCTCAGGCCCTCAAGTTTGCCGGCAAGGGCAAGGAGGCTGAGGCTGTGATTAAGTCTAGTGATTGGTCTTCGTGTGTGCCCGATCTGCGTATGTGTGCGTCGGTGCTCTTGGATGACTTTCCGGCTGCGGCGAAATTCATGCGCAGTTCTGGAGTGCATGGCGAGCACGTTAGGCAAATTGATTATATAGATTGGCCGTTGTTTAGGGAGTTTGTCAAAAGTGAAGATTTTCTGAGTGCGTATCGCGAGGTGTATGAGGATGATTTTGGTGAGGCCCTTAATAATCAGATTGGTCAAAGATTTGTGGGTCTCGTGGTGGACGGTAAGCAGGAGGCTCAGGAAAATGTGAAAGAGCCTGCCGATCAGCCTTCAGAGGGCCGGGCCCCGTTACGGGATTAGCGGGTTGATTGATGGCTGAGCGCAGTCGCATCGAATTGAGTTGGGCATTGCGTCAGCCACTGTCGCGAACCTCCGCCGCCGCGCCGATGTTGCGCCGCATCTTCACGACGTGCTTGTAGATGGGCCACACCATGGGAGCATAGGCGGCATGGGAGCCCTGTAGCGGGCGAGGGCCGGGGAAGGTGGTGGGCCAGGAGGGCCTTGCGACATGCGCTGGACGGTGAAGGAGGCCCCCAAGGAGGCCTGCACGTCGCGCTCCAGGCGCACCACTGCCATGCGCGGGCGACCGGTTGCCGCGAGCTGCTCGAGAGGGTGCGACCCTCAGCCGAGAGTGACTCCCAGAGCGCCTGCCGCGGTGGCCCCAGCGCCGGAGCCAGGCGCGGCGGCTGCTCGGGCAGCTGAAGGTGACGGAGAATGCGCCGGATGACGGTGCCCTGCGTCAGGTATGCCAGCACCCGTCGCGGGCCTCCGCACCTTGGGCACGAGAAGACATCGACTGCGAACGTCCTGCGCAGCAACCCGGCCCAGTCCAGCCTCGGAGCGCGCTGACGCCTCCCGCAGCTGCCCACAGTTGCCGCCCCTGCAGAGGGTGCCTCCTCCTCGCCCGACGCTGCCGCTGCGGGGAGCTGAAGCTGGATTACAAACGAGACACGGAAGGGGCCTCGGTGTCTCGCGCCTCTTGCCAAAGCCGGAGGGACGGGACACGCGCGGTCAGCGTCACGAGGTGGGAGAGATGCGACTCAGGGGCGAGAGCATGTGTGTTTCAGCTACGGTGCCGGCCCCTTTCCCGCCACGCCTTGTGCCCGAGCGGGCGCGTCGCTGCCTCGGGGAGGGCTGACGCAGTCGCTCGCACAAGGAGCATCCATTGCAACGAGAGAGAAGAAGCTGGCTGCTGTGCCTTGCCATTGGCGTGTGGGTTGCGCTGGCCGGGTGCAGCGCGGAAGTGCAGACGGGAAGCACGCAGGCGGTGGTGACGCTGCCGCAGACGCTGAGTGCCAGCGACGTAGCTCGGGTAGAGCTGACGGTGACTGGCGCGGGCATGGCCACGCGCACCGACTTGCTGGTGAAGACGGGTGGGCAGTGGGGCGGCATCCTGGGCAACCTGCCGGCGGGAGGAGGACGTACTTTCAGGGCGCAGGCCTTCGACGCCACCAACACCGTGCGTTACGCGGGGCAGGCGACGGACGTCACCATCACTGCCGGGCAGACGACAGCGGTGACGCTGTTGCTGCAAGAGGTGAATGCACCTCCTGCGTTCGAGAACGCAGCGCCAGTGATTACCTCGCTGGTGGCGAGCCCCGCGACGGTGGCGCCTGGCGGAATGGTGGCGCTGCAAGCGACAGCCCAGGACCCAGACTCGGGGGACACGCTGACGTACGCCTGGACGGCGCAGGCCGGCAGCTTCAGCTCGGCCTCCAACCTCAACACGGCATGGACGGCGCCCGCCCAGCCGGGGCCGGTGGTGCTGACGTTGACGGTGACGGACTCGAAGGGCGCCACGGCGGCCCTCAGCGTGACGATAACGGTGGGCACCGGAGTCGGCAGTGCGGCCGTCAACGTGTCGGTGAACACGTGGCCGCAGGTGGCCCGTGTCACCGCGACGCCTTCCTTCATGGCGGTGGGAGAGACCACCACGGTGGTGGCGAACGCCAGCGACAATGACGGAGACAGCCTCACCTACGCGTGGACGGCGGGCTGCCGGGGCACGTGGGCGAATGCCACCTCGGCCAACGCGAGCTTCACGCCCATGGAGCAGCCACCCGCAGGCGGCCTGTGCGCCAGCTGCCCCCTCACGGTGACGGTGACGGACGGGCGGGGCGGACAGACGACGGGGACGCTGGCCGTGTGCGTGGGGCCGAAGACCTCGCCGCGTTTCCCGCCGGAGGTCGTGGAGTCCTTCCAGTCTCTTGGCAACGTGCCGGCGCCGGGTGACACCGTCACATTCCGGGTGAAGGCGAAGGACGCGCAGGACAGCGCGCTCTCCTTCGCGTGGGCCGCGAACGTCGGCACCCTGGGCATGGCCACCCACAGCGCGACGACGAGCGAGGTGGTCTGGACGGCGCCTTCCTGTGTGCCCTCGGACACGCCCCCCAGGGTGACGGTCACGGTGACCAATGCGCTGGGCTTGTCCGCCAGTACATCCTTTGCGCTGACGGGGGGGACCGCCTGCATTCCCTCTCCAGGGCTCAGCATCTCGGTTGGCTTTGAGCACACCGTGGCCTTGAAGGCGGACGGCACCGTCTGGTCCTGGGGCGTCAACGCCAATGGACGGCTCGGAGAAGGGACGGACATTTCTCACCGCACGACGCCGGTGCGGGTCCAGGGGCTGACGGGCGTCGCGGCCATTGCCGCGGGTGACGAACATACGCTGGCCTTGAAGGCGGATGGCACCGTCTGGGCCTGGAGCAGGAACGACACAGGTCAGCTTGGAGACGGGACGCTCACCTTGCGCAGGACGCCGGTGCGGGTCCAGGGGCTGACGGGCGTCGAGACCGTTGTCGCTGGCGGCTACCACTCCCTGGCGTTGAAGGCGGACGGCACCCTCTGGGCCTGGGGCTGGAACAGTAACGGCAACCTTGGAGATGGGACGACCATCGATCGCACCATCCCGGTGCGCGTCCAGGGGCTGACGGGAGTCGCGACCCTTATCGCTGGCAACACCCACACGTTGGCCTTGAAGGCGGATGGCACCGTCTGGGCGTGGGGTGATAACAACGTGGGGCAGCTCGGAGACCCGACGGCGGTCCCGCGCAAGACGCCGGTGCAGGTCCAGGGGCTGACGGGAGTCGCGGCCATCGCCGCTGGCACTTTCCACTCCCTGGCGTTGAAGGCGGATGGCACCCTCTGGGCCTGGGGTTTGAACACCCACGGCGCCCTTGGAGACGGGACGACCTCCGTCCGCTACACACCGGTGCAGGTCCAGGGGCTGACGGGAGTCGTGGCCATTGCCGCAGGGTACGAACATACGCTGGCCTTGAAGGCGGATGGCACCGTCTGGGCCTGGGGCGGTAACACGCGTGGCCAACTCGGAGACGGGACGCTCACCCAGCACACGACGCCGGTGCAGGTGCAGGGGCTGACCGGAGTCCAGACCCTTTCCGCTGGCGGCTTCCTCTCCATGGCCTTGAAGGCGGACGGCACTCTCTGGGCCTGGGGCTGGAACAGATACGGCAGCGTTGGAGATGGGACTACCATTGATCGCACCACCCCGGTGCAAGTGCAGGGCTTGGGGAACTGACTCGTTCCCTGTCGGCCCGAGCAAGGCCAGGCTCCTGCCGCGCACCTCAAAGGTTCGTGGCGGGAGCGTATCCGCCGACGCGCTGGCAATCCGTCTTCCTTACGTCGCCGGGTACAGCACCTGTCGCCCCCGCACCTGCGCGAAGGCGGTGAGCCGGTGCGGCTCCACGCGGGTGGGGCTCGTGATGTGCGTCACCCGGACGCCCCGCGCCCAGAGCGCATCCGCCACCAGCGAGCGATGGCAGCGCCAGCGCAGCGCCTCCGCGCACCTCACGGCCACCGGGCCCCGCAGCGCCACCTCGCGCAGCGTCTCCAGCCCCTGCGCGAAGTCCTCCGTCAGCATGTAGTCCGCGTAGCCGCGAAAGCTCAGGTTGCGCCAGGCCGCATTGGGTGAGTCCTTGCGCGCTCGCCGCAGCCCGCCGAGCGCTGCCAGGTGCAGGTGATCGACTCCCACCTGCGCCAGCGTCTTTCCCAGCGCGTCCACGTTGAACTGCGGGTTCGTGCGGGAGCGCGGCACCGTGCGGATGTCCACCAGCGTCCGCACGCCGTTCGCCCACAGCATCTCCACCAGCTCCTCGGAGCATAGGCGGCATGGGAGCCCTGTTGCGGGCGAGGGCCGGGGTAGGTGGTGGGCCAGGAGGGCCTTGCGACATGCCCTGGACGGTGAAGGAGGCCCCCAAGGAGGCCTGCACGTCGCGCTCCAGGGGCACCACTGCCTTGCGCGGGCGACCGGTTGCCGCGAGCTGCTCGAGAGGGTGCGACCCTCAGCCGAGAGTGACTCCCAGAGCGCCTGCTGCGGTGGCCCCAGCGCCGGAGCCAGGCGCGGCGGCTGCTCGGGCAGCTGAAGGTGACGGAGAATGCAGAAGTTGGTGAGCAGGATCTTGAGCAATGACACACACCGGCCATCCGGCGTGTAGCTGTGACAGATGCCCATGCCCTCGACGCTGCCGAGCCCTTCCTTGCCCGCCTTGCGTTTGCCGCCGCTGCTCGAACACGAGGCGTCGTACTTGGCGGCATCGGCGAGGATCTCCAGCTTCTTGCGCACGTCCATGGAGACAACCCCAGTCACCGCCTCTGACGTGCGACGTAGGGAGAGAAGTGGGCAACCAGGGAAGCAAGGGCCCTCTTTCTCCGCCTGCTGACGTATCCTTTTTCGCCCGTCGCGTGTCTCCCCGACATGAGCACTGAGTCACAAGATCCGCTGGGCGACGCCGTCAAGGCGTCCTGGCGCCGTTTCCTGGATACCTACGAGCCACTCCGCCCGGACCTCTACCGCTACTGTCGGCAGCTGACCCGCAGCCCCTGGGATGCCGAGGACATGGCCCAGGAGACGATGGCCCGGGCGTTCGCGAGCCTCGGCATCATGGCGGAGCCGCCGCGCAGTCCGCGGGCGTGGCTCTTTCGGGTCGCGAGCAACCTGTGGCTCAACCGGATGCGGCAGGCGCGAGAGGTCCCGGCCCCCGACGGTATGGAGGTCCCGGAGCCGGCGACGCGCGCCGAGCCTCGCGCGACGCGTGAGGCCGCGGGAACGCTGCTCTCACAGCTATCGCCGCAGGAGCGAGCCGCGGTCGTGCTCAAGGATGCGTTCGGGATGTCACTCGAGGAGACCGCCGAGGCGCTCTCCACCACGACCGGAGCCATCAAGGCCGCCCTACACAGGGGGCGGGCGAAGCTGGTGACGCAGGAACCGGCCGAGCCGGCACCGGTGGCTCCCGCCGTCCTCGACGCTTTCTGCGACGCCTTCAACGCGCGGGACCTGGATCGTCTCACGGCGCTCCTGCTCGATACGGCGACCCTGGAGTATCCAGGCTTCAAGCTCGAGTACGGGGCCCGGGCGGTCAGGGACGGCTCGTTCCTGGGAACGCTCTTCGGCTGTCCCGAGGGCGGCTACGTGCTCGTGGATCCGCCTCGCTGCGAGCTCCGCGCGCACCGTGGCGAGTCGCTCTTCCTCTGGTGGTCGGGAGAGGAAGTGCATGCCGTCGTGCGGGTGGAGCTGGACGGCGACCGCATCGCGCGGCTGCGCAACTACTACCACGCGCCCGAGGTCCTGACCGAGGTCTGTCGCGAGCTCGACGTCCCGTTCCGCACGCACGGCTACCACCCTGCTGCCTCGCCCTGAAGGAGCTGCCATGAAGATCCACACCGTCAAGTCCGCCGATGGGACGTCCATTGCGTTCGAGACCACCGGCAACGGTCCACCGCTCATCCTGGTGGGCGGAGCGTTCTGCGACCGCACGGCGCCGGCCTCGGGAACACCGCTGGCGGACCTGCTGGCCCAGCGCTTCACCGTGTTCAGCTACGACCGGCGCGGTCGCGGGGACAGCGGGGACACTCCGCCTCATGCGCTCGAAAGGGAAGTGGAGGACCTCGCGGCGCTCATCACCGCCGCAGGCGGATCCGCCGCCGTGTTCGGAAACTCTTCGGGTGGCCTCCTGGCCCTCGATGCCGCGGCGCGAGGACTCTCCATCCCGAAGCTGGTCGTCTATGAGCCTCCCGTCATCCTCGACGTGGAGCGGGCGAGGGCGTTTGAAGGCCTCGCGAAGCAGCTCGACGAGGCCGCCGCGGGGAATCGGCGTTCAGAGGCCGTCGAGCTGTACTTCACGAAGGTGATGCAGATGCCCGCGCCAGCCGTCGCGCAGCTGCGCAAGGCGCCCATGTGGGCGGGCCTCGAGCACCTCGCTCACACACTGAGCTACGACCTCCTCATCACCGCCCGCGGCCCCTTGCTGCTCGAGCAGATGCCTGCCGTCCGCGCGGCGACGCTCGTCATGGAGGGAGGTGCGAGCCCGGGCTGGATGCGCGAGGCGATCCAGACCCTTGCACGGGCCATTCCCGGCGCACGTCACCGGACGCTGGAGGGACAGACGCATGCCGTCGCCCCCAAGGCGCTCGCCCGGGCACTGGAGGAGTTCCTGGGCGAATGACCTCAGGCGCCGGAGCTCCTCGCGCCTTGAGGCAGGGGGCTCCCTATGGCTTGCGCTTCGGGGGATGGCCAGCGGCGGCGGCTTCGCGCAGCTTGTCCTTCTTGCTCTTGCGCCGGCCCTTCACGCCGCCGTTCACATCCAGCGGCGGTGCGGCGGGCGCGGCCGTCTCCGTCGGTTCGAAGCCCGCCACCTGCTCTCGCGCGACGGCGAAGTGGTTCCGCTTCTCGATGAGACGGAAGTGGGCTTCGGTGTCCGCGCTGACGAAGCTGATGGCCACGCCCTGCTCGCCCGCGCGCCCCGTGCGGCCAATGCGGTGCACGTAGTCCACGGTCGAGCGGGGCAGGTCGTAGTTCACGACCGCGGGCAGTCCCGCGATGTCCAGGCCGCGTGCGGCGACGTCGGTGGCGACGAGGACGCGCACGCGCTTCGCCTTGAAGTCCGCGAGCGCCTGTGTGCGGGCCCCCTGGCTGAGCTCTCCGTGCAGCGACGTCGCGGGGATGCCGGCGCGGCTGAGCTTCAGCGCGACATGGTCCGCCGCGTAGCGGCTGGCGACGAACGTCAGGACATGGGACCACGCGTGGGTCTCCAGCAGCTGCCGCAGGAGCATCGTGCGCCGGGGTGCATCCACCCTGATGGCCCGCTGGACGATGAGGTCCGCGGAGGGCAGCTCGCCCTCGTCGACGTCGATGCGCGTGGGCTCTTGCAACAGCCGCTCCGCGAGCGTGCGCACGGAGGGTGGGAACGTGGCGGAGAACAGCAGGTTCTGGCGGCGCGCGGGCAGGAGCGCGAGCAGGCGGTTGAGCTCGTCGGCGAAGCCCAGGGAGAACAGCCGGTCGGCCTCGTCGAGCACCAGCGTCTCCACCTGCCCCAGCCGGAGCGCGTTCTGCTCCACGAGGTCCAGCGCGCGACCCGGCGTGGCCACGACGATGTCCGCTCCGCCCCGGAGCGCCAGCATCTGCGGGTTCGCGGAGACGCCGCCGACCGCGAGGCAGGTCTTCAGCGGCTTCTTCAGGTACCGGCCGTACTGTTGGACGGCTTCGACGATCTGCGCCGCGAGCTCTCGTGTGGGGACCAGGATGAAGGCCCGCACCGGCCGGACCGAACCGCCGGGGCGCGCCCGCAGAGCCTCCAGGAGGGGCAGCAGGAACGCGGCGGTCTTCCCCGAGCCGGTCTTCGCCGAGGCCTGGACATCGCCGCCGCGCAGCACCACGGGAATGGCCGCGCGCTGTACCGGTGTGGGTTCGTCATATCCGAGTTCGGCCACGGCACGGGTGAGCGCGTCCGACAGGCCGAGCGAAGCGAAGGTCATGGGGAGGGGAGCCCTGGGGTGGCACGAAGCGCCGTCATCCTATCCTGCTCCGAGGCTCGACGCGGGAACGAGCGCTCACGCGCATGAGAAGCGGCGGCACCGCAACCCCTTACGAACCGGGCACCTCACCCCAAGGCCACCAGGATCGGAATCAGGCCGCTTCCTTGGCTCCACGGTCGGAGCGCCTTTCCGACAATGGCACCGAAAGCGCGACGCGGGTCGGAGGCTTTCATCGCATGTCCGAGAGTCGGTGAACTCGTGAGCAGGTCGCCGAAGGAGATCGGCCCATACTGCCCGTCCACCTTACAGAACACCTTGCCCGCCAACGATACCGACAGCCGTCCGTCCGAAGACTGCTGCCTGTCCAGAATCCTGGGTCGAATCCAGGAGGGCCCAACCTCTTTCCTCAGTGCTCTCGCGCCCCTGTGGGCCGGTCCCACGCTGCTCTCCACCGGAGGCGTGGCGACCAGCACCACCGGGGCATCACAGCTCGCCTCGGTGCCCGTGGCCTCATTGGATATCTTGCATCGATTGCATGTCTTGCGCATCGAGGTTCCGGCTCGTCCTACCAACGAATGAAAGGGGCTCAATGCACGCAAGCGTGGCGCCATTCGCGGCGAGCCATTCTCCGCAACCTTAGCGGAGCCTTTCGATCCGTCCATCCTCCTGGATCCGGTAGAGGCGCCTTCCGAAAGCGCACCGAGCATCGGACTCACCGTCCCTTCCCGCAAGCAGCAGCCTGCCGAGCGAGTCGTGCCCGTACGCATACATGTCTCCCGGAAACCCGATGAAGGGTTCGAGGCGCCAGCGCCCTCGACCCTCATGCACCAGCCGGCTGAACCCCCAAGTGCCGAAATCGCCAGAGAGCAAGAGCAACTGGCCGCTGGCTCGCACCAGGCGGCGCGGACGAGGACTCACCACATCCACAGAGAAGGTTCTTCGGCCCGACTCGAAAACAGCGAAGTCACCTCCCCATTCGCCACGGTCCACACCGCGCATACAGGTGTTGCCGTCAGCCATGGCGAAGGAGGCAGCCCCCAGGCCGGGCACACTGCGACAGGCCCCGGCTGATGCGGCCACCACCCCGTGACCATCGCCGTCCGTGGACGCGAGCGGGAAGACCCCCTCCTTGAGGTGCGCCCTCATCCAATCGTCGCTCTCCCGTAGCACGGCGCAGTCCGGCGTTTGGACCCAAACGCGCTCTCCGGTGGCCTGCCATGGGTGGGCTCTCTCCCCGCCGCCAGGAGAGGAGGCACATGCGCCAAGGAGCGCGGCGAGCGTCGTCGTCAAGAGCGCACTCGCCTTGCTGCCCAGGAGCTTGGTGGAACTCATGGAGCGCCTCGCTGGGTTGCATGCGGCTTCCTCGTCCATGCGCCTCCGCCCCGGATGCCTCCGGCGGGGTGGATGGTGCAGGATTCGACGGATTGTATACCCTCTGTGGCGCCTCCTCAATCTCCACGGAGGCGCCGGGGTCTGCACGGGAGCGCTTGTCTTTGAGCCGATCGCCTGGCGGGGTAATGACAGGCATCGCCCCGGCGCCGTGGACCTTGCCTTGATGACAAACTCTTTTGAAGTACGCCCCCTGACCCGCGCGGAAGAACTCGACGCCTACCGGAGGCTGCTCTTCGAGGTCTACATCGAAGAAGCCGGCTGGAACTTCAACCCGGACAATCCCTCCGGAATCCGGATCTCCGATCGCAAGTTGCTGGATGACCGGGATGACATCGCCACCTGCTTCGGGGTCTTCAGGCAGGACGTATTGGTGGGGGGAGGCCGCATCTGCGGAAGGTTTCAGGGTCGCTTCGAGGTCCATGGCTACCAACCCGAGCGGGACCTGGGCTTCCTTGACGTTCCCAACCTGTTCGAAGCAGGCCGGGCCGCCCTGCGACCCGAAATCAGGGGCAGCGACGCCTTCCCACTGCTGGTCTTGCACATCTTTGAATACTGCAAGAGCAACCGCTTGTTTGTATTCACGACCCCAAGCGTGCGATCCGTGATGCGCTTCTATCACTCGATTGGGATGCCAGCGGTCGAGGGGTGCAGGTTCAGGTTCGAGCCCGAGGATCCAGCGGAGGCGCAGCTGTTCCTGGTGGACTCAGAGGACGTTCTGGACACCGTGATCCAGAAGCTGCGTCAACTCCTCCGTGGCGTTTGAGGAATGGGCCATCTCCAACCTCCCCGGAGGACCCAGCGGGCGGACAGGGCGGCGTGTGCCCTGCTGGTACACTCCCAGGGATGACGGACCGAGCTGGGAGCGAGCGCGACTTGTACCTCGACGTGCTTTCCATCCTGGAGGCCGCTGACACCACCGAACCCTGGAGACGGGTCCTCGCCGGCCTGGTGTCGCAAACCGGCGCCGAGAGTGCCTACGTCGAGCTGCACCCGGAGTCCTCGGCGGGCGAGCGCGTGTGGACGTTGTTCCATGGGGGCTCTCCGGGTGACAGGGAGTGCATCCGTGCAGCGCAGGACGTTCCGTGGGTGGTGCTCTGCGTCCCGCTGGCCGGAGGGGCGGCGGGAGCCCTCTACCTGGAGGGCCGTCCGGCTGGCGGAGCCTTCCCGCCCGAGGCCGTGCAAACCGTGGAGAACGTCGCGCGCTTCCTCAACACGACCTTGCGGGGACGCACGCTGGCAGGTCCGGAGAACACCGAGGACCCGACCCTGCCGTTCCGGCGGCGGCTCCGCGTGGACGCCTTCGCAGGGCACAGCCATGCCCTCGCGCGGGTCTTCGAACAGGTGGAGCTCGCCGCGGCGCGGGACGACACCGTGCTCATCCGGGGACCGCTGGCCACCGGCAAGACGGAACTGGCGCGGGTCATCCATGAGCACAGCGCGCGCAGGGAAGGCCCCTTCGTGGAGGTCGACTTCCTCGTCATCCCCGGTGAGTTCATCGATGAGGTGCTCTTCGCCTCAAGTCCCCGACCTCTCTCCAGAGCGCACGAGAAGGGAAAGGCGGCGGAAGCAGAAGGGGGCACGCTGTTCCTGGACGACATCGCCGAGGTGCCCCTCTACGCGCAGGGCATCCTGCTACGGCTGCTTGAGCCCCGGGGTGCGAAGCCGAACAGGCGGGTGATTGCCGCCACCGATGCGAACCTGGAGGAATTGGTCGCGGAGGGGCAGTTCCGGAAGGACCTCTTCGACCGCCTGAGTGGCTTCACCCTCCACCTGCCGAGCCTCGCCGAGCGGCGCGAGGACATCCGCGACCTGGTGGACTCGCTGTTGGGAGCGCTGGCGGAGAAGCGGGCTCTCCCGCAGCTTCGTCCCTCGCGCGGGCTCTACGAGTTCTGTGAGGCCTCGGACTGGCCTGGCAATGTGCGGCAGCTGCGAAGCGAGCTGGAGGCGGCACTCCTCCGTGCCTCCAGGGAAGGAACCGCCTTCATCGAACCGAGGCACCTGGCGGATGGGCCCCGCGTGCGCGAGGTGAGCCGAACGTCATTCTACGAGGAGACGCGGCGGTTCCAGCGAGACCTGCTCCGCCGTGAGCTGGATGCGAGTGATTGGAACGTGAGCGAGGTGGCACGCAGACTCGACCTCACCCGCTCGAATCTCTACAACCTCATCCAGGCTTTGGAGCTGGCCCGGCCATAGCCGTCTGCTCGGCGAGGGACGGCGCCATCGGACTGCAAGTCGAGATCCTCCGGGCAAGCTCGTGCTCATCGCGCTCCCCCTGGGGCGACGAACCTTTGTCACCCGGTGAAGACACCCCAGCAGATGTCGTTGCGCGTCCGCTGATCATCAAGGACCAGCTCACGGAGGGCCGTGGGGATCCGCTTCCGCTGCCATCCGAGCTCCTTCAGCCGTGCTCCTTCCGCGTCATCCTCGGAGGCTGAAGCGGCGGCCCGGAGGGCGTACGCCGCCGCGCCCAGGTAGTGCGCGGCGACGTGGGCGACAGCCACCGCCTGGCCTGCCGTGAGCGCGGCGAACCTGGCCGGGTCCGGCAACCCACGACCCGCGGCGTTGGCCACGAACGCGGTTTTGTGAGCGTCACGCATCGGCACCTCGCCTCTTATCCACGTCCGTCCCACGGCGATGGCGTCACGGGGGCGCGTGTCCCCAGGGGACGCCTTCTCGAAGAGGGGCAGGACGTGCTCCGCGCAGACGGCGGCCCACTCCGCGAGCAGGTGGGAGCATAGGCGGCATGGGAGCCCTGTTGCGGGCGAGGGCCGGGTAGGTGGTGGGCCAGGAGGGCCTTGCGGCATGCCCTGGACGGTGAAGGAGGCCGCCAAGGAGGCCTGCACGTCGCGCTCCAGGCGCACCACTGCCTTGCGCGGGCGACCGGTCGCCGCGAGCTGCTCGAGAGGGTGCGACCCTCAGCCGAGAGTGACTCCCAGAGCGCCTGCTGCGGTGGCTCCAGCGCCGGAGCCAGGCGCGGCGGCTGCTCGGCAGCTGAAGGTGACGGAACGTGGTGGACGGAGGGGGCACATCCGAAGTCCAATCCCTGCCCTCATGACCCCAGACGAAGTGCAGAGAACCCTGGCCGACGCGGAGCTGGTGCCGTGCGCGGAGGTGTCACTCGCGGATGCGCGGAGGATGGTGGAGGGCTTCCTGGACGCGGACGTCCCCGCTCTCGTCCACCGTGAGGCGTGTGGCAAGGTCGGCTGCTCTCCGAAGTTCCAGGTGCTGGTGCGGCCCGAGGATGGGCCCCGGGTGGTCGCCCTGCTCCAGCAGGGATGGCTGGAGTCGGTGCGCCGCGAGGGGCTGGTGCCAGAGGGGGCGGCTCCCCGCCTTGTGTCCACCGCCCCGGCAGAAGCCACCGAGGAAGAGGGAGAGCCTCCCTGCCCGGCCTGTGGAACGGCCGCCCCTCTGGTGGCGGGCGCCTGCAGCGACTGCGGCCTTCAACTCGAGTAGAGGCTCCAGGGGGATTCTTGGTTCGAGGAGGTGTCGGGCCCAGGCCCGGACCGTGTCATCGTGCGGAAGGATGCGCGCGGCTGCGGTTCGTGACGCCGCGCCAGGTGGGCTGTGGGAACTGCTGCCGCTCTGCCTACCCCTGTTGTCGCCAGCGCTTGATGGCCCTCTCTATTCCATGGGCGATGTCATCCAAGGCCTCGTCCTGATTGCGCCAGGACGTCACGGGGCGGCCATCAGTGGGCAGAACCAGGAGCTTGCCCAGCGGCGTATGCTCCCAATCGCAGGGGCTGAGGATGATGGGGATGACCAGGGACACTTGGGATTCCTGCTGTTCAAGGGCCTGCGTCAGTTCGACTTCAACGCACTGTTCGGAGGCTAGGAAGTGCGGACTGAGCAGGAGCAAGAGCACGTCCGCGTCCGCCATGTCGGAAAGGCGCTGTTCACTCCAGGGACTACCAAGAACATCGCTCCAGCCGTCGGAAACGCCCTCCGTCTCGAAATCGTACGAGGGACGGAGATGAAGTGACTCGACTTCCGATAGATGCTGTTCGAGGTCGTCGCGTAACTCCGAATCCTCGTCTGAGTAGGAATAGAAGACAGTCAGGGGCGTCGAATCTTGAGCTCTGAGTCTTTGGCGGAGTTCCTTGACCGGGTCGCCGCTCGGTTTGGGCGGGTGTGCAGCAGCCAGGGGGAAGAACTCGTCGTCCTGTTTCTCTTCCAAATCCATGAGTTCAAGACTTAATACATGATTGGTGAAGACACCTTCGATGATCGGGGGGGCGTCATCGCTGTGTTCCAACTCAAGGTGAACCTCTACTCTGACATGGAAACTCCGCAGTGCGGAGGTGTCCTCCACGGGAGACGGGGCCACCCAATCAATCCGCACCCCGTCGACAATGCAGGTCGCGGTGATTGATGCGGAAGACGCACTCGTTCGGCGGAGGTCTCCCATTTGCAGCCGAATCTGTCGGACGCTGCCCACGGAGGCAATGGTGCCTGCAATGCCAGCTTGGAGAGAATGGTCTTGTTTGAAATCGTGCCCCGTCAAAATGTCTGGTAGACGCTCAGTAATTCCTCTTTCGATATCGAAATACTGATTTCTAACGCGGTGAGCCAATTCTTCAAGTTCCAGCGCTTCCACGCCATCAACGGAGTCAGAGGCCTCGTCCGTGAGCCCCATGTTGAAACTATCGAACTCATCCTCAGCGCTCGAGTCGTCTTCAGCTTCAGCGCTGAGTCGCTCAAGCTCTACTAGATATCCAACCAATTGCCTCCTGCGAGATTCGTCATCATTGATCTGGAGTGCGTTGGTGTTGCGCAGATGCGAAAGCGTGCCGCGCAGTTCGTCAACTTGCTCTGACGAGAGGTGCTCCAACATCTGCCCTGTCAATTCAAGCGCTTTGTACTGTTCGAAGGGGGTCAGTGCATTGGAAAGGATTCCATGCATGACCGTGAACGAGGGGAACTGTGCCTCAGAGAGCATGAGCCCAAGAAGCACAATGCGGTCACCCGCCCCCGCGCCATCGAAAGTTTCTTCGAATCTCTTGAGCGGGATGGGAGGAAGCGCGTCCGTCTCGGTGATGACCCGGTCGACCAATTCATTCATCAAGCGGGTCCGGGCGGCTCCCGCCGGTTGCTCTGCCCGCGCTTGATCGTACTGTTGGCTGATGAGCCGGAGTTGCGAAGCCGTATCCGCGGGCAACCAGCTCCATCGGTCGAGGCGCTTCGTGCCAAAAAGGTCATGAAGGACGGCGATTGCCTCCTCCGCGACAAGGTTGGCGTCGGTCCGGTTCCGGATGGGCTTGCGAAGGATTCCCAGGGTGTCCGAGGCAGTTCGATAGATTCCGTTTTGGGATTCTTCGAAAACCTCCGACGCGACACCCCCCGTCGACCCAAGAGGGATGACAGGCACTTGAGCGGCCCGGGCGCGTTGGTAGACCTTGAAGGTTCCCAGCTTCCCGCCAATGAGAACGGCTGCGTCCGCGTGTCGGACCTCTTCATTGATGTCCGGGACTCCCTTCGGAACCCGAACGATCGTGCCCTCTGCAATTTCCGGCCGGGACGAAGCGGTGATGACCTGGACCAGGGAGTTGGAGTGGCGGAGGCCCGCCGCCCGGAGCCGCGCGAGATAAGCGTGTCCGACTCGGGAATCCACTCCCTTCTGCCCTCCCGTCACCAGGCCATGACCGGAGCGGGCGAGGAGGTCGCCCAACATATCGCTGGTCCAGGCTTCCTCCGAGGAGAGCTTGTTCTTCGAGGTTCCGGCCACGAGCACCCGTTTGCCGGTCAAGGCCCAATCGAGCCTGAACGACACCGGCTCCGTGCCCACCGTCAGTTCATGGTTCCGGTGAAGCTGTGGCAATTCCAGACGGTAATCACCGTAGGGCAGCTCCAATGACCAGGGCGCATTCGTGATGTGCGCCACCGCGGTGACCTGGGCGTGTCTGCCCAGGATGTTGGCTTCCAGCCCGTGATACGCGGGATGGAAGGTGAGATGGACCCGGCCCCATCCTGGGGCCACCTGCTTCGGTTCAAGCCGCTGCGCGAGCTGCGCATAGGCGCCCCCCATGCGTTGGAGCACGCTCCGCGCAAGCGTCGCGAAGCGGCGGTTCTGCATGACGAAGGCGGTCGCATCCTTCGTGGGGTCGAGGAGGAGCGCGGCGAAGTCACGGGACTGGTCCATCCTCTTCGCGATGTATTCGGAAACCTGCAACAGCACCGCCCGGGCGCTGCCCACCGGAACCGCGTCGAGGAGCAGCTCGCGCACGCCGGGCTTGAAGTCATACTCCCGTGCATCCGGATCCCCCTGCGCCTCCTGCCCTGGGAGTTCTTGAAGCAACCCCCCGAGGAACACCTCGGCCAGGTGTTCCTGCCGGGCGTCGGGGACCAGCGTCTCCCGGATGAGGCGCATCACGGGCAGGCTCACCGGCACTGCGGCGAGCAGCCCCATCATCTTCCTCGCGGGAGCGGACGCCGTCGCGTGGAAGTGCTGCACCAGCTCCCGGGCGGTCGGTGTGGCTCCCGTCTCGACTGGCCCTTCCGGTGATGGACGTGCTCCCCTGAATTCGAAGCCCAGGGGGGAGGCCGTTCCTCCCGCGAGCATGTTCGCCCACTCCCCCAGGGCCGCCGGTTCCAGGTGCACCACGGGGACGGCCTGGACGCGGGCGGATGGAGGGGGCCGTCGGGAGCGACGGCTCACCTGGAGCTGTGAATTCGGAAGCCCGCTTCGCGACGCTCGCAGGAGGACCGTGGAGCCATGGCGCAGGGCGGTCCGGTTCCAGAACTGCTCTGGGAGCAGTTGCACCACGATGGCCGGACCCGAACGCCCCCAGTCTTCCAGGAGCTTGAAGACGTCGCCTGAATGCCACCGGGGACCGACGCAATCCGAGAGGACCATCACCAACTGGCGGCCACCCGGGTCATTCAGCTCCTGGGGTTCGGTCACCTGCAGCAGGGGGCTACCCGCCTGCATTCCCGAGACAAGCCGGAGGGGGCCTTCCTTCTCGTCCGTAGACAGGGACCAGGTCCGGACGTTCCGGAATGCGCCCTGAAACCTCAAGAGTTCCTGGAACTCGGCCACGGTCTGGCGCCAGAGGTTCATGGAACTGCTTGTGTCCACCACGAGGGCCAGGTCCAGCCAGCGCATCGACCCTGGCCTCAGGATGGGAGCCCAGACGCCGGTGTCCGCGATGAACTCGACGGAAGCCACCTCATCGAGCACCTTCTGGGTTCGGGAGGGAACCCTCCGCCGCAGTGGACGCAGGGCTCGGCCCAGGGCCAGGGAGTGGGGCAGCGCGGCGCCCGTGGGAACCCGGATGGGGAGGGCAGGAACCTGCTCCCTCGAAGCGTTGCTGGACAGCAAGAGCACCGGGCTGGGAGGGGCACTGCCTAGATGTCGCGCTGGAGGCGCCAGCGGGGGAGGCGCGTCCGGCGTTTCGCCGTTCCAGTCGGTGTCCCCTTCGGATTCAGGCTCCACGGTGGGGTGGTCACCCGCGAGCGCTCCTTTGGGAAGCACGTGCGCCAGCCAGAGCGCGTCCGCCAGGTCTTCCGACGTGACGTCGAGGTTCGCGCCCCCGAACACTCGCAGGAGCCGATCGATCATGGCGTGCTTCGGAGGCTCTTGAACAGCAGGGCGGTGACTTCCGAGGCCTGGCTTCCCGGTGTCGTCAGCCGCGTCGTCAGGTACACCGCGTTGAGCAACTGGTCCGTGGCCAGCTCCTGCTGCGTCCGTGTCTCAAGGAACTTCTGGATGAGGGGGGCGGCCTGCTGGAGGACCTCCTCTCCCAGGTGCGTCTTCACGATGGACAGCAGCCGCTGTTCGTCCGGCATGCCGAGGTTCAGCTGGAGGCAGCGCCGCAGGAACGCGGGGGGAAACTCACGTTCCCCATTGCTCGTTAGGATGACCAGGGGGAAGGCCTTGCACTGGACGCGGCCATTGGGGATGTAGACAGGATTGCCGTCGTCCGACGGCTTGACCCGCACCGCCTCTCCATGGCTCCCCAGGCGGGCCAGTTCGGGAATCTCGAACTCCCCTTCCTCGAAGACATGCAGTAGGTCGTTGGGCAGGTCGATGTCGCTTTTGTCGATTTCGTCGATGAGCAACACGCGTGGCTTGTCACGGGGGAGCAATGCGGTCCCCAGCGGGCCCAGCCGCAGGAAATGGCTCAGGTCCGGCGGTGGGGACTCGCTGCCCTGCCCCTTGTGCATCTGGGCCAGCGACGCGGCCTGGAGCCGCCCCACCGCGTCGTACCGGTAGAGGCCTTCCTGGAGGATGGACCGGGTATTGATGGGCCAGACCAGCACCGAGTCGAGGTTGAGCTCCCGCGCCACGGCATGCGCGAGCGACGACTTTCCTGTTCCAGGCTTGCCGGTGATGAGGAGCGGGCGTCGCAGGTAGAGCGCCGCGTTGACGGTCTGGATCTCCTCCGCGCTCGGCAGGTAGCGCTCACCGCGTGAGGTCTTCTGGCTGTAGTCCCGCCACGGTGGAGGTGGCGGGAGGGATGCAATCCGGTCGTGGGGCGGTTGGTCCGGCCCGCCCTTGAAGATGTGCCAGTCGTTCATGTGACTGCTCGCTTTCAATATCTAGGGCGCGACGAAGGGAGTGGGATCCGGCGGACGCCGGTCGAAGTCATCCCAGAGGAGGCTGAGGTGCAGACCCAGAGGATTGTCCTCACTGGCGTTCTGGCGTGCCTGATGGACGCGGTCGGGCAAACCAGAAAGCGGCCCCTCAAGGATGGGGGTGAGGTATTGACTGGCTTCGGCCAGGGTGATGCCGTCCTTCCGGAGCCAGAGCATGGCGGGGGCTCCCGCATCAATGCTGAGATCGATCACGTCCCGTTCGCAGGAGCGGGGCACGACGACGCAGAGGACATGTCTTCGCATGAGCGTGTTGACAAGCCTGTCGCCTATGTCGCCGGGGCCAATCCAATGCACCGGAGACTGAGCGGGGGAACCCATTGGTTGCTTGAGCTGCTTCCACTTCGCGGACCACCCGGGCAGGACGTCCCGATAGTCCTCGGTGTCACCCTCGCAGTTGCGTTCGAAGGACCGGACGACGACAGGATATTGATTGCCGAGCGCGACGGACGCACTCCTTCCAACCTTGATGCGCCAGCCATCCACCGCTGTGGAGAGCAGGTCGTGCCGCAAGCAAATCTCAACCGTCATCTGATCTGATGCCTGCTCCAAGAGTGCGGTCACCTTCGGACTTTTTCGCACCTGCGTGAGGAGGTCCGGAACTTTGCTCCAGGCAAGTACGGTGGGGTCGAGGACCCGGTCGGGAACCCTGGAGACAGGTTCTTGATTCGGACCCATGGCCCAGATCCAAGCGGTGACCGTGACCGTCTCCTCCACCTCGGCCATGGCGCGCAGGCTGGACTCACACTTCACCAGCAGGTGGAGTTTGCTCAATTGACGGGCGGTAGCTTGGGGCACGGAGGACGCCATCCCCGCGCTGTTCTTCGCCACCCAGGCCGACAGCTTCTGGGCCCAGGGCTCACCAATGTCCTGGGCGACATGGGTGACGAAGACCAGGAGCGGATGGGAGTCATCCGCTTGCTTGGGCGCGCTGGAGAGCGTGTCGATGAGTTCCGAGAAGTGCTCCTGGGGCGACGGGCCGGAACGCGGCGATGGAGGGAAGGCCCAACTGGAGGGGGCGCTCTGCACGGCGAAGTTGAGCAACCTCGCCGTGGTGAAGGGAGCGTCCTGGACGAGGTTCTCCAGTTCCAGAAGCCTCTCGATGGAAAACAGCGGCAACAGCTCCTGCTCGACCGTTTGAAGTTCCTGATTGTCTGGGTTTTCGCGCCGGGCCTGCCGGAGTAGCCGGACGACCCAATTCTGGCTCATGGCGATGCGCAGGGTCTTGAAGACCATTGTCATCCGCCCGGTGGCCGGCACTTCCTGCAGGAGGTCGAAGTCGAGCCTGAACATGAGGAACTGTTCGAACGCGTCCTGATCAGGAAACGCCTTGAGGAGCGCATCCGTCAGTTGTTTCTGCTGGCCACCCGTCAGTTCCATCCGAGCAGGGCCTTCACTGCCGGAGACAAACTCTCCCGGATGGTCGCGGTGGGGATGCCCTCGTTGAAGTCCGCCTGCTGCTTCATGCGGGGATCTCCGCTGTGGTGCAGCGCGACCAGCGTTGTCAGGGCTTCGTCGAAGCAGGGGGACCCAGACGAGCCCGGTTCGGTATTCGTCTTGTAGGTGACCCGGGTCCGGTTGTCATTGATGTCCAGGAAGCCGTCGTGAGCCAGCTTTAGGGGCCCGCCCAAGGGGTGCTGGAGGATGACGATGGCCGAGCCCGCCTGGAAGTCGTAGGGCTGGGCCGGCAGCTCAAGCCATCCGCGCTTGCGCGTCCCAACGAGCTCGTCACCCGGGGCGCCATCAAGCCGCAGCAACGCGTAGTCCAACTCCTGGAGCGTCGGCAGGCCCTTCCGGGGGAAGCTCAGGTCAACGCTGCTGTGAGGGCTCTTCGCGATGCATTCGGTGACCCCATAGACCTTGCCCGGATCGAGGGCATCATTCTGATGGGGAATCAGCTTGTGATCGAAGCGTGCCTGGAACGAGGTGGCGGCCCTCTCAATCACATGATGGTTGGTGAGGACCACATTGGGGGAGACGAGGAACCCCGTCCCAACCTCTTCCCCGGGGCGCCGTTCGATGCGGCAGACCCTGCCTTCCAGTTCCTCCAACCTGTTCCGGAAGAGAGCAGGATCGACGAACCCCCTGGCCTGACTGACCAGCCGCTCCAATATCTTGCCAGGAATGCTGCGCTGCACGGAGGACTGATAGTCCAGGTAGAACCGGGCAAGCTTCGGGTTGCTGGAGTTGGCTGCGTGGGCGCCTTCGATGAGCTTCGCGGTCCAGCCGTTGGCTTCGGCCTCCAAGAGCAGCTCGAACACCCGCTTCTTGAGTGCGCCCGAGGTATACAGGTCCAGGTTTTCGTTGCACCTGAACCTCAGCATCTGCGCGAGCTTGTCGACGTCAGGAAAAGCGCTAAGGAGGGCTTGTTGCAGCCGGTACAACTCCGCTCCGCTGAGTTCCATGGACCCCTCCGTGCCGCCGCGCCAATATAGCAAGAGGAGCCGGTCACTCGCAGTAGGAAGGGCCGGTGGGTTTCTACCTCCAATCAGCGCTTTCCCCGTCTCCGACGTCAAGGTCCGCGCTACATGGGTCCTCGCGCACCTGGAAGGATTGGGCCATCCCGGCGCGAGCTGTCTTGGATGTGAAGTCGGGATGACTGGACTCGAACCAGTGACCTCGCGCGGATGAGGCGCACGCTCTCAACCCGCTGAGCTGCATCCCGTTGGGTTGGATTCCTCGAGGGAGGACCCGGACATGGCCGAGGCCGGGTCCCCCCTCGGGAGCCCGGCCTCTGTCCATGCCCGTCCCGGTGTCACCGGGTGGCGGCGTGGGTCAGGTGCCGGGTGGACAGCCGCGGAACGAGGCGATGGCCAGGTCCATGCTGTCGGGAGTGGGCTCCATGTCGGTGGGGCGCGGCTTGTCGCTCTTCGTCATGGGCATCACACTCCTTTCGCGGGGAGCAGGGACGCAGCCGACCCTCCGTCCTGGCAGAGCTGCTTCCGCCAGCTCCGCTTTTCGATGCACCGGACGTTGTCCACGTCCGCGAGCGTCTTCAGATACCGGCCCAGGTCGAGCAGCTCCGTGTCGTGCGCCTCGCCCTCGTATTCGCGGACGTAGATGGCGTTGCCGTGGTTGTGGATGCACTTGGCCGGCGTGTCATCGACAATCAGTACGCGCTCCAGCCGGTAGCCCCGCCGCTTCAGCTTGCGCAGCTTCTTGACCCAGCCGTAGTGCACCTCCGGATCGAGAAACCCGTCCCGCTGGACGCCGGCCCGGTCAAGCCCATACGTGCACCGGCTCCGCCCCCAGACGAAGTCCAGCTCGAGTTCCGGTGGGACGATCCGCTTCACGAACTCCGCCACGTACTTGTCGGCCCCCGCCGACCAGATGGCCAGCCGGAAGCGGGAGGCACACTCCCGCAGGAAGGGCTCCAGGTGCGGACGCACGTGGACGAAGTAGCCCAGGGCTTGGAAGTCCGCCTACCGGGCCAGGGGCTTCTCGCTTGCGTGGACCAGGGGCTCATCCAGGTCCAGGATCAACAAGATGCTGTCCATGGGCGCCGTCACAGGTGGGTCTCCCTCCCGGTGACGACGCCGGACGGCTTCCGGAAATGACGACGGGGAGCATAGGCGGCATGGGAGCGCTGTTGCGGGCGAGGGCCGGGGTAGGTGGTGGGCCAGGAGGGCCTTGCGACATGCCCTGGACGGTGAAGGAGGCCCCCAAGGAGGCCAGCACGTCGCGCTGCAGGGGCACCCCTGGCTTGCGCGGGCGACCGGTTGCCGCGAGCTGCTCGAGAGGGTGCGACCCTCAGCCGAGAGTGACTCCCAGAGCGCCTGCCGCGGTGGCCCCAGCGCCGGAGCCAGGCGCGGCGGCTGCTCGGGCTGCTGAAGGTGACGGAGAATGCGCCGGATGACGGCGCCCTGCGTCAGGGATGCCAGCACCCGTCGCGGGCCTCCGCACCTTGGGCACGAGAACAGCGTGGTCGACGGCGTGGCGAAGAATCAGGTGTGGGTTTCGCCGTCGCTGAATCGCAACGCGGACGGTTCCCTCTACTTCTCCTTGAAGGACGTGCTGGCCTGGGACGCCGCCGTGGACCAGCGCGCCATCCTGGGCCGGGGGAGCTGGCAGCAGATCCTGACGCCCGTGAAGCTCAACAGCGGGGCCTCCTATCCGTATGGCTTTGGCTGGACGCTCAAGGAGCGCGCGGGCAAGCCGCTGCATCAACACGCCGGCAGCTGGCAGGGCTTCGTCAGCGTCTACTCCCGTTTCCTCGGGGACGAGCTGTCCATCGTGGTGTTGATGAATTCCAACACCGCGAACCCCACGACGTTCGTGGACGGGATCGCGGCCATCGTGAACCCCGCGCTCGCGGTGCCTCCGCTGGCGCCCATTCCCGACGGGGATCCGGCGATGCCGGCGCGGTTCAAGGGGATGCTCGAACAGGTCCGGAACGGGACGCTGGATCCGGCGGGTTTCGCTTACGTCCCGAGCTGGTTCTTCCCTGAGGAAGTGCCGTACTACCAGGACCTGTTGCAGGACCTGGGGCCTGCGGGGCCGCTCGTCCTGGCGAAGCGCGAAGTGCTGGGCGATGACCGCGTCTACACGTACTTGGTGAAGTTCGGGGCCGCGACCTGGCAATACAGGGTGAGCATCATCCCGGATGGCCGCGTGAGCAGCCTCAGCCTGGCGAAGAACTGAGTCCGTCTGGCATTCTCGACGGGATGTTTCGAATAGCTTCAGCAGCCCCTGGCCGCGGCCTTTCGAACCACGTGGACAGCAGACCGTACCGCAGCAGCAGCAGAGCCTGGGCCCTCTACTGCCGCTCGTTCAACGCGTAGCGCATCACGTCAGTGTGCCTCCTCAATGTAGGGCTCCTCTCGGACGTCCTCGCCCTCTTCCTGCGCGTGGTGTTCGCCCTCAGCGGCGGAGGGCACGGCGGCAGGGCCTATGTGGCGGGCAGGTCTGGGCCGTGTCGTTCATCCAGTTCTTCGGCTCCGCCTTGCAGATGACTCCTCATTTCCACTCGCTGGTACCGGACGGCGTCTTCGTGCCGTGGGAGGGCAGCGTGCGCTTCGAGCCGTTGCCGCCGCCCACGCAAGCAGAGGTGGAGCGAGTGCTGAGGGTGGTGCGTCACCGGGTGCTGCGCCTGCTGGAGAAAAGAGGGGCTCTCTGCATGCGAACGACAGGCAGGGGCTGGAGCGGCCATGCCACTACGAGGCACACGGTGCGCTGGCGGCGGGGACGGACGATCACGAGCGCGTCTCGTGCCCCAAATCGCCGGCGGCCGCAAGCGGTCCGCGCCGTACCGCCGGGACTCCTCTACGGGTGGCATCCCCCCTTACTCGGGGGGTATGCTGTCGCGCTCCTCCCGCTGAGGCCCGCGGCACCTCCCGACCCGGAATCAGGTCGGGGCGGGTCGACGATGATCTTCAATACCTTCGCTTATTTCTTCGCGTTCCTCATCCCGTCGGCCGTCCTGTTCCGCCTCGTGGGACCGAAGCTCCGGGTATGGGTTTGCGCGGTCGCCGGCATCTCATTCTTCATCTACTTCTCGCTCGCCACCCCGCACGGCGTGTGGGCCGCCAGCTGTGTGTTGATCTTCATCTGGGAGGCGTCGTTTCGCCGGTTCTACGATCTGCGCTCCCGGATGTGTCTCATCGGGATTGGCATCAGCGTGTTGATGCTGGGCGCCTTCAAGTACTGGAACTTCTTCACCGGCGCCCTCTTCCTGCCCTGGGGCACCAATCCCCTGTACTGGCATTCGGCGTTCCTTCCCCTGGGCATTTCCTTCTTCACGTTCGAGTTCATCCACTACGCCGCGGATCGGTACAAGGGCACGGTTGAGCGGGGCACGCTGGGGGAATACCTCGCGTTCATCTTCTTCTTCCCCACCATGGTCGCCGGGCCGATCAAACGCTTCCAGGACTTCCTCCCGTGCCTCCGCTCACCGAGCCTGGACACCGCGAGGGATTGGAACCGCGGCGTGACGCGGATCCTGGTGGGACTGGTCAAAAAGTTCATGCTCGCGGACCTGCTGACGAGCGTGACCGACCATCTCAATCGCGATGACATCCTGGCCGCGGATCGCCGAATGCTCCCGCTCTGGCTCCTCGCGTATGGCTGGAAGATCTACTTCGACTTCTCGGCCTACTCCGACATCGCCATTGGTTCGGGGCGACTCTTCGGCATCCGCATCCCGGAGAACTTCGACTGGCCCTATTTCCGGACCAACATCACTGAGTTCTGGCGGCATTGGCACATCTCGCTCTACCGCTGGCTGGTGGACTACGTCTTCATTCCGCTGGGCGGTTCGCGCGGCTCGGCGGCCTTTGCCTCACGCAACGTGTTGATCGTGATGCTGGTCAGCGGCTTGTGGCACGGGGCGGGCCTCAACTTCCTGGTGTGGGGCCTGTGGCACGGGACGCTGCTCGTCATCCACCGGGAGTGGCGACGACGACGGCCCCTGCCGGAGGGTGAACGGAAGGTCTTCCATCAGGCGGTGGCGCGGCTGTCCACGTACCTGCTCGTGAACATCGGATGGGCGTTCTTCGCCATGGACCTGCCCACGGCCGGTGTCTTCTTCCGGCGGCTGGTCGTCGGATGAGGTTCCACATGCGCTTGTTGCAATGGTTGAAGGAAGCCGCCGAGTACGCCGGCGGCGTGACGGAGGCACCGCCCCCGGGACTCAACCTCCCGCTGTCGAGCGTGGGGTGGGGCTTGTGGTGGACCGTGCTGCTGCTGCTCATCGCGTTGTTCTGCGGGCAGTCGTCGAAGTTCATCTACATCGATTTTTGAGGTGTCCTCCCATGCCGCTCCGGATCCTGTGGCGACAACTGCTGGTCGCGGCCGTGGGGCTGTGCGCGCTCAACGTCGGCATCGCGCGACTGGCGCGCAACTCCGTGCCCCGGCAGGTCCTCCGCCAGGCGTCGCGCACGTCCGGCACAACCGATCTGTTCCTGGGGAACTCGCTCGTCCAGGCGGGCTTTGTTCCCAGCGTGTTCCAGGAGCGGAGGCCGGAGCGCGTCGCGGTGAACCTGGGGGTCGGCGCCACCTCCCCGGTGGAGCACCTGCTGATGTACGCCGCCAGCGATCCGGGGACGGTGCGGGGGGTGTACTACGGCTTCTTCGATGATCAGCTGACGCGCGTGACCGAGGGCCGCTGGACGACGCTCGTGGGCAACCGCGCGCTGGCGTACTACGTGCGACCCGACATCGCGGAGCGGCTGTACGCGGCCGACTCCCTCTGGCACCGCGCGGCGTTTCGGGCCGCCTCGGTCGTGCCCATGCTCGTGGAGCGGCAGTCGCTCTGGGCCAGGGTCGAGCGGATTCGCCGGGGGCTCGGCGGTATCGGGATGCCTCGGGTGGAAACCAACCAGTTCGGCCGCGTGGCCGACTTCTCCCTGTTGGAGCAGGACGCCAGGGCCTTTGAGGACCACTGTCGCCAGGCGGTGGCCGCCGCCACGCCGCTGACGCCCGCGGTGGTGGAGATGGCCCGGAGGGCCCGGGCGGGCGGTGCTCAGTTCGTCGCCATCGAGATGCCGATGCCGTCGGCGCATCGGCGGCTCTACTACCAGAGCGAGGCGTGGAGGGCGTACCGCGCGATGGTGGAGTCAGCGCTTCGAAGCGAAGGGGCCCTGTATGTCGCTGCCGCCGACTGGATTGGCGACGACGGTTTCTCCGACGCCTTGCACCTGTCGCCAGACGGCGCGGTGAGGTTCACCCGAAGCCTGGCGGACTGGTCGGCCCGGGCCTCGCCGAGCGTCCCCGCGCGGCCCTGACGCGCATCCCGTGCGATTCCCTGGGGCGGGGCCTGTTCCAGCGCAAGGTGAGTGAGGACGCTCGGGCTGTCGCGACGTTCGTGGCGCGGGGAGTCTTCTGCATTGGCGCGGAGATGGGCATCCGCTTCGGGTTCGAGCATAGGCGGCATGGGAGCCCTGTTGCGGGCGAGGGGCGGGGTAGGTGGTGTGCCAGGAGGGCCTTGCGACATGCCCTGGACGGTGAAGGAGGCCCCCAAGGAGGCCTGCACGTCGCGCTGCAGGGGCACCACTGCCTTGCGCGTGCGACCGGTTGCCGCGAGCTGCTCGAGAGGGTGCGACCCTCAGCCGAGAGTGACTCCCAGAGCGCCTGCTGCGGT
Organism: Corallococcus sp. AB049A; assembly: GCF_003668885.1. Taxonomy (NCBI): domain Bacteria; kingdom Pseudomonadati; phylum Myxococcota; class Myxococcia; order Myxococcales; family Myxococcaceae; genus Corallococcus; species Corallococcus sp. AB049A. Next base: position 29,369 of record NZ_RAWL01000037.1, read on the forward strand.
GGCCCCAGCGCCGGAGCCAGGCGCGGCGGCTGCTCGGGCAGCTGAAGGTGAGCCCGGCTTACGCCTGGGGTGGACGATGTCGGAAAAGGGGGACCTCGTCGCCTTGCCTCAACGCGACGAGTGGGTCGCGGCCAATACGACAAACGGCGGTTTCCCGTTCCTCTGCAACGATGATGACAACCAGCTCGTGACGGTGGCCGGACAGGAAAACCCAAACGGTCTTGCAGCAGGAAGCCCGCCGCATCTTGAAATCCATGCGGACCTGCCACTCGACGCAGTCGGCCTCGCGGGGGCTCTCGATGTGCTTGCAGGTGTAGCGGAGGGCGCTCGCGCCGTATGGGGGCATGCAACACCGAGCGGTTATGGTGGGATCGTGGCGCAACAGTTCCGCCATCCCGGCGATGCGCTGCACGTTCCGCCCCAGGGACTGCCATCGCTCAAGCTCCCATGGGACAGGTCCACGCCTGAGGTTCCGCACTTCCTCGGATGGCTGAACTACTGGTCTGCCGCTGCCGCACGGGCCATCGGATTCCCAGACCTGGCTCGGGACGCGGACCTGCTTTCACAGGCGCGGCGCACGGCATCGGGCGGCTGGGTCGTGCAGCTCACCGACGCGCCGCTCGACTTGGACAACCCCGCCCACCTGGACGCGCTCAAGCGGACCTACGAGCGCTTTCCGGAGATCGGCGGACGCGCAGCACCTTGACCCGATTCAGGAGCCCGGTGCGGCACTCCGGCTGTAGGAAAGAGCCCCACTGCGAGGGTGTCCGCGATGGTAGCCTTCCTATTCGGGAGGTCATGCGCCATTGCTCCAACCGTTCAGATTGGCTCTCGCGCTCGTGCTTGTCTCGGGAGCCGCTGCGGGGGCTGAGCCGGCCACGGGGGCCCGCGTTGATCGTAAGCGCTCCGTGACAATCGCCAGCGCGCCCGCCGAACCGCTGCCCGTCGTCCATGTCGCGGCGGAGGCCCGGACGGTGTTCCTGTTCTCTGCGCCGATCCAACGGAAGACCCTCACCTTCGACGAATCCCGGATCCGCATCCTGGACGCGGGCGAGCGGTCGATCATCGTTCAGCCCGTGGCCAACCTTACCGACGGCGAGCGGCAGGAGATTGGGGTCTTCTTCGCCGACGGCCGAGCGCCCACCCGGGCCGCCTTCGTGCTCGTGACAGACCCGCGCGACGTTGATGCACTGATTGACGTGCAACGCCCGGAGCCGCCGAATACGGCCTGCCAGCCCACGGCCCAAGCCCCGGTGCCAAAGCCGGAAGACTTCGTGCTCCTTGGCTACGTGGACGCGAAGGGCGTCACGACGTCCAGCCGCAAAGGCACGCTCGATGCTGTGCAGGGGTTGATTTTGGACTCGATTGTAGCTTTTCGGGGCACCGGTTGGATTCTTGCGGACGTGAAGATTGTGAACCGCCCTGACCACCCCGCTTGGACACCACGAGAAGCAATGTTCGTGGGGCAAGTCGGCATGCCCCTGCGGGCGCGACTCGTAGCGAAGACGCCGGGAGCAATCCTTCCAGGGGAGAACGGGCGAGTGCTGGCGGTCGTGGAAGTACCCAAGACGAAAGCAGACCTCGTCTTCACCTTGGAGGTGCATGGGGATGGGGAACGTCGGCTCACGATTCCAGATGTGCGTTTCCCGAAGCCCGCCGCGGAGGATGCCCCATGAGCGCCACGCTGCCTCACGTTCCGCCCGGTACTTTGATTGACGGTTGGCAGGTTTCCAAGCCACTCGGTGACGGAGGCTTTGCGTTCGTCTTCCTTGGCGAAAAGAACGGCAGGCACCGGGCCATCAAGGTGGCCCAGCACCGGGAGTCCAGCGGCGACCCCAAGCAGACCCATGCCCGGACGCTGCGGGAGTTGACGGCGCTGCTCATGCTGGACCATCCCCACATCGTCCGGCCGCAGGGGTACGGCCTAGCGGAGAGTGGGAACCTGTACCTCGCACTCGACTACGTGGACGGCTGGACGCTCGCGGAGTGGGCGGAGCGCAAGCACCCGACCGTTCGCGAAATCCTCGGGGTCTTCGAGAAGATCGCCGGTGCGCTGGCATACATGCATCGCCGGGGCATCCTGCATCGGGACTTGAAGCTGTCCAACGTGCTCGTCCGCAAGAGCGACGGTGAGCCCGTCATCATCGATTTCAGTTGCGCTACCTACACCTTCGCCGAAGGCCTGACGGATGGGGGGCTGCCTCCAGGGACAGACCGCTATCGCGCGCCCGAGCAGTTCAAGTTCCTGCGCGAGCACAAGGACGAGCACCGGGCCCGCTACGCCTTCCAGGTCGCCGACGAAATCTTCGCAGTCGGCGTCATGCTCCATGAGCTGCTGACAGACCCACGCCCGACGGAGTTTCGTCCGCGCTTCGACTTGAATAGCCCTGCCCTCCCACCGCCGCCCCCTCGATTGGCGAATGCGCGGGTGCCAGCGGCATTGAGCGACCTCGTCGAGACCATCCTGGCCCGAGACCCCAAGGGGCGTCCGGTCGATACCGAAGCGCTGCGCCGCGAGCTGGCGGACCTCCGTACCGAGCGCTCCGCTGAGTATGACGTGCCGGCCCATCCTCCCGCTGAACAGCGTCGCGGAGTGCCAACACCTGCGGCACTGGCAACGACCTCCGCGCCGCAATCCCTCAAGCGGCATGTGGCCATGATGGAGCGACCGCCTCGCGCGGGAAGGTGGCTTGCAGGCGTCGTTTGTATCGTCGCGCTCGTCATGGCTGCGGCCCTCTGGCGCTCGTCAGGGAGCGCCCCCAGCGGGCCTGCCGGGTCGCGCGACGCCGCAGCCCCACGCCCTCCTCCTGCCACCACCCATTCCCCACCGACCAAGACACCCCCTCCTGCTATGACACCTGCTGGCCCTTCGTTCGTGACAGTCCCGGGGCCAGCCATCGCCGCTGCCCCGAAGGAAGGATCCGCCTTGAAGACCCCAGCACCCGAAGCCTCGCCCCCAGGACGTGCGCCCCGAATGCCGAAGAAGTCCGTTGCCGCCGTCGAGTGCGCTTCGCTGTCGCTCGTCGCGGCGCTGGCGGCGGGTTGTCCGGGTGCCCAGATCCGTCCAGAGCGCTTCACCTGCCCGGCTGGGGCGGAAGAGGCCATGCGGGAGCAACTTCACTGGGAGGAAGGGGACCGCTTCTCCCTTCAACTCGATGAACGCCAAGCGGGTTTTGACAATGTATGGTTCACCGCTGGCGCGGAGGTGGTGGGGGTGGTCCCCAAAGGCGTCAACGATGACCGGCAGGCCGCGGTCGCCCCTCGTGGGACGCGCTTCTACGGCAAGGCCTACTACCTCTCCGACAAGATGGGGCGTGCGGAGGGGCCGGCACTCGTCATCCGGTACGACCGCGTGAAGCTCCCGGGGCAGGAGGAGTACCCCATTTGCTTCGTGCACGAGGGAACTGCCGTGGCGTTCAAGGACGGCAAGGTGATGGCGGTCAATCGAGGCTCCGGGACAGTGGTGGACCGCTGGCCCTGAGCGCGCCCGGGGCGACGTGGTGGGTAGGTGCTTGATTTCGCCCCCGCCTCCTCAAACTCGACATGACCTCCCAGGGTCGTTCCACGACGGCCCATCCCACAGGTAACTTCGTCCACGACGCGTCGGCCTTCGGATGCCTGCGCGAAGAGGAGGAAAAGAGCATGTCGGAAAGTGAGTTCAGGCTTCCACGCGGGGCGATTCTCTTCACCCGGGACGGCTTCCAGTACGAGTTCCGCGAAGACCTGGGAGAGGTCCACCACGGGTTGAGTCTCTTGCTGGCCCGGCGCCGTACCTCCGAGGGCAACATCCGGGGCAAGGTGCTGCTCAAGGCGGTGGGCGTTCCGAAGTTGATGGAGCTGCCTCGCATCAAGCGGGCGCGGGCGAAGCTTGAAGAGCAGGTGCGCCTCGCGACGTACCTCGACCATCCGGGCATCCTCCGTGTCCATGGACTGCACAAGGCAGAGGGGTGCTGGTACGTCATCACCGAGCATCCGTCGGGGCACAGCATCAACACCCTGTTGACGCTCTCGGGGGAGTGCGGTCGCCGGGTCTCTCCCCTCTTCACCCTCCACGTCGGGGCGCGCGTCGCCGAGGCCCTGGAGCATGCCCACGAGGCGAAGGACGAACAGGGGCGCTCCCTCAACATCGTCCACCGGGCGCTCGACGTTGAGCACATCTTCGTCGATTGGAACGGCGACGTGCAGGTCTCCGACTTTGGGCTCGCCCTTTCGGACCTGCCCGGCCGCGTTTCATCCACGGTGCGTCAGCCGCAGGGGGATGCGTTCTACTCCTCCCCGGAAATGCTCCTGACGGGCCGCGTGGACGCGCGCTCGGACCTCTTCGCGCTTGGCAATGTCCTGCTTGAACTTGCGACGGGGAAGAACCTCCTGGATGCCCCGGATGCCTTGACCGAAGAGGTGAAGGGCTCGCTATCGGTCAGGCAGCGCGTGCGGGTCCGACGTGCCGTCAGGCGGGCTCGGCTCGCAGGCAGCCCTGTTGGCGTGGAGGACGCGATCTGGCGCGCGGCGACCTACTCGCAAGCGGACCTGGAGGCGTTGACGGAGTCGCTTCCGCAGGGGTTGGGCCTGGCACTGCGCAAGCTCCTCCAGCCCCGCCCGGAAGCCCGCTACCAGACGGCGAGGGAACTGGCGGCGGACCTGCGCCGCTGGCTTGGAGAGGGAGATGCCTACGGCCGGAAGGAAGCGGTGGCTGAACTGCACGAGATGGCGAAGCGATCCCGCGAGGTGATGGTCGAGCTGGGCATGCGGCGCCCCCGTGGCATCCAGGCGTCCCAGGACGAGATCAGCACGAACTAGCCACGCTGCCTGCAAGGAGGCTCCACTCCAGTCCCGCCATGTTGCACGTATGTCGCATGAAGCTGCGGCATGGGGTGGAACATGGCGGGACAACAGGTCATGCGGCGGGATATCGAATCCGGGTCGCTCCGAGCGGTAGCGAGGTAAGGGCGCGATCCTGCTGGGAGTTTCGCACCGCCCGGTGCGGGTTCGATTCCCACCGCCTCCATTCTTTTAGGGGCACCCCTTTAAACATCTTCGGCACCAGTTCTCTGCGTGGAGGCGTGCTGGCTGGCGAGCAGGTGTGCGCTGCAAGGGGCTGCTCCATCGGCACGCCCTGTCCCCTGGGCGGACGGTGGCCCCTTGGC
>NZ_RAWL01000380.1:0-8485 GCF_003668885.1 Corallococcus sp. AB049A
GCCTTAAGCCCTCCCCCCGGAGCCGCCCGCCGGAGTTCCGGCGACGCAGCGCGTTGCACACATTCCGTGACCTGCTCGCAACTTTTCGGCGCTTCGGGTGAGAATGGATCAACGCAGCAAGCTTTCCCTCCCCCCTTCAAAAATCCGCACACCGCAGGAGCCTCAAGCCATGGGAACCATCGGGCGCACCTCCAACAACACCATCGCGCGCACCACCACGACCACGGGGACCGGCGCGGCCGCCCCGGCCAAGACGGCGACCCCGGTCACGGCGAAGCCGGTCAACACCGTGAAGGATGGCTTCGACGCGAAGGCGACGAACAGCGCGGTGCGCACCGCGGCCCCCGCGGCCGTGTTCACCGCCCCGGCGGGCGCGAAGGACAAGGCCTATGACGGCAAGATCATGGGCAAGGGCGGGCAGGCCTTCGACGCCAGCACCCCGCTGAGCCAGGTCCCCGCGTACGAGCCCAAGGGCGGCGTGAAGCAGCCGGGCACCATCATCTACGTGAACGGGATGATGACGGACAAGGCGGGTCAGGAGACCACGCTGCAGGCCATCGCGGACAAGACGGGTCAGAAGACCATCGGCATCCACAACTCCACCGAGGGCTTCTTCAAGGACCTGGGCCAGTGCGTCACGGACAAGATGGACAAGGGCAAGAACCCGGCCGTGGACACGCTGGCGGACTCGCTCTACACGGAGCTGAAGGCCGGCCGTGACGTGCACCTGATGGCGCACAGCCAGGGTGGCCTCATCACCAGCCGCGCGCTGAACGACGTGGCCAAGCGGCTGCGCATCGAAGACGGTCTGTCCCCCGCGCAGGTCCAGGAGAAGCTGGGCAAGGTCTCCGTGGAGACCTTCGGCGCCGCGGCGGCGACCTACCCGGACGGCCCCAAGTACGTCCACTACGTCAACGACAAGGACCCCGTGCCGGGCCTGTTCGGCCTGGGCACCAGCGGCAAGAGCCCCCTGGACCTGCTCAAGCACGCGGGCAAGGACGCGAAGATCCGCTACTTCTCCGAGAAGAGCATCTTCTCCGGCGCGCACAACATCAACGACACGTACCTCAACCAGCGCGTCCCGTTCGACCAGGCGCGCGCCGGCTAGTTCTCATCCCGGGCCTGGACTGGTATGACTGCACGTATGACGCTCGAAGATGCCCAGCGGCTGGTGCAGTCATTCATCCAGGCCCACGGAGGCGATGCGCAGGCCTCCGGGCTGAACGCGAAGGGATTTGGCGGCGCCGCTCTTGGCGAAGCGCAGATCTACTTCGAGCACGTGAAGGACTCGGGGGCGCTGAAGTGCAGCGCCCTCATCTACCGCTTCCGCGACGCGCCCCGTCCGGGCGTCATCGACGGGTTCCGTGACGAAGAGAAGAAGGGCACGGACACTGGCGGCGGCAAGGTGGACTACGAGGCCGAGAACAAGAGCCTCTTCCTGAGCCGCACCTACGGCGTGGTGCCGTCGGCGCAGCAGTTCAAGGAAGACCTCGACCGGCTCGTGGAAGCCAGCCTCGTGTGGGGCGACGAAGTCTTCAACCGCGTCGCGGATCGCGTCATCCCCGCGAAGTGATCAGCTCCTTCTCCAGCAAGGTCCAGTGGCTCCTGTCCTCCATGGGCCTGGCGCGTCCCGCGCCGCCCGCTGGAGGGCCGATGACGCGCGACGCGGCCCGGCAGCTGGTGAAGTGGTACCTCCAGTCCCAGGGCGCCGGCGTCTCCGAAGGCCTCAATGAACAGGGGCTGGGCGGCATGATGAACGGCGAAGGCCAGTACGCCTTCGAGCACGTCGAGTCGCCGCCGGCGCTCAAGTGCAGCGCCCTCATCTACCGGTTCCGCGAACCGCCCAAGCCCGGCATCATCGAGGGCTTCCGGCAGCAGCAGGAAGAAGGCACGGACACGGGCGGCGGCAACGTCGACTTCGAGCCCGACACCGGCAATCTCTTCCTGACCCGCACCTACGAAGTCATGCCGGACGGCCGCGAGTTCACCCGCGACCTGGACCGGCTGGGCAAGGCCAGCGTCGTCTGGGGCAAGGACGTGCTGGACCGCGTGGCCCACAAGGTCTTCGGGACCTGAGAGCCTTCCCGGGCCGCTCCCGAGCCTCCTGGGAGGCGCGCTGCATGGACAGCGCGCCCCGGGGCCCGGTGAAGCGCCGCTACACCGACTGCATCACGTAGAACTTCAGGTACTTCCCTTCCGGGAACTGCAGGCGCACGGGGTGATCCGGCGGCTGGTAGCGCTCCTCCACCAGCGCCAGGTCCACGCCGGCCTTGAAGCCCGCCTCGCGCACGGCGCCCATGAACATGTCGCCCGTCACGCGCGCGGAGCACGACGCGGTGGCCAGCAGGCCGCCGGGACGCAAGAGCGCCAGCGCCTGCCGGTTGAGGGACGCGTAGCCGTCCACGGCCGCCTCCACCGCGCGCTGGCTCTTCGCGAAGGCGGGCGGGTCCAGGATGATGAGGTCGAACGTGCGGCCCTCTTCCTTGAAGGACTGGATGAGCGCGAACACGTCCGCCGCCAGGAAGTCGTGCTTCGCCGCCGGCAGCCCGTTGCGCGTGAAGTTCTCCCGCGCCAGGGCGATGGCCTCCGGGTCCTGATCCACGGAGAAGACGCTGTTGGCCCCGCCCAGCGCCGCGTTCACGGAGAAGCCGCCGCTGAAGCTGAAGCAGTTGAGCACGTCCCTGCCCTGCCCCAGCCGGCGGATGAGGTAGCGGTTCTCACGCTGATCCAGGAAGAAGCCCGTCTTCTGCCCCTTCCACGCGTCCACCAGGAAGATGGCGCCGCGCTCGCGGATGGGGATGAGCTCCGGGGCCTCCTCGCCCCACAGCATCTTCCCGCTGCCGCGCCCGTCGTCCTCCTCCACGTCGTCGCGCCCCACCTCGTCGCGGCCGAGGATGCCCTTGAGGCCCGGGACGCCCGCCTTCAGCGCCTCCACGATGAGGGGGCGGTACGGGGTGAGGCCCGCGGAGTAGAGCTTCATCACCGCCCAGCCCGCGTACAGGTCCACCACCACGCCGGGCAGGCCGTCGCCCTCGCCGTGGATGAGGCGGTAGCTGTCCGTGTCCTTCAGGTCGATGAGCGCCGTGCGCGCGGCCAGGGCGCGCTGCACGCGCTGGGTGATGAAGCGCGAGTCCACCGTCTCACGCGAGTCCCGCGTGAGCACGCGCACCGCGATGGCCGAGTGCGGGTCGTAGTACCCGCGCGCGACGAACTTCCCGTTCTCCGTCAGGTCCACCACGCTGCCGGCCGGGATCCGCGGCATGTGCTCCAGGGCCTTGCGGAACACCCATGGGTGCCCCGCGCGCAGGTGACGCCCCAGGCCTCGGGCCAGCTCCAGCTTCACGACATTCACGTTGAAACTCCTCGACTGCGACTGCGGGCCGTCCGGCGGCGGGCGAGGAGGGCGCGAGCCAGCTCCTCGAAGCCCCGCCCCTCGGGCGCCCGGGTGATGAAGGCCGGCGGCGCGTCGATGCGATCCAACACCGCGCGCACGTTGGCCACGCCCACGCCCAGCTTGAACGCCTGGAACATCGGAGCGTCGTTGAAAGAATCCCCCGCGTAGACGTACCGGCCGTCCGCGGGGTCCAGCTTCTCGCCCCACGCCACCTTCGCGAAGCGGCGCGACGCGGAGAGCTTGTCGAAGCGGCCCAGCCAGCAGTTGACGTGGACGGACGAACGCACCGCCGTCACGCCCCGCGCCCGGAGCAGCGCCTCGATGCGGGAGGCCCCTTCGTCTCCCAGCCGGGCCTCCTCGTTGTAATCCACCGCCAGGTCCACTTCCGTGTAACGGCTGTCCACGGACAGCCGCGCGCCGGGCACCTGGGCGAGCACGCGCTCGACCTCCTCCTCCAGGCGCTGGCGGTTCGCCACGCGCTGGGCAGGCGGCTCCAGGTACACCTTCCGAAGCTTCCCCTTCGCGTCCTTGAGGAAGAACAGCCCGCCGTTCTCCACCACGACGCCGTCCACGGGGAGCTGACGGGCCCATGCCTCACCCCACCCCGCCGGGCGGCCACTCACCAGCACCACGCGCAGGCCCGCGGCGGACAGCTTCTCCAGGGACTGGAGGGTCTGGCTGCGCAGCTTGTGGCCCGTCGTCAGCGTGCCGTCCACGTCGGTGAAGACGCCCTGCACGCCGGACAGGTCCGCCTGCCTCAAGGGGCGCGGCGCTCCGGCCTTCATGTCCGCGGCCTTCACATCACGTCCAGTTGCGCGAGCTGGGACTGGAAGGACTCGATGGTGGTGAGCAGCTCCGGGCCCGTGAGCGTCGCGAGCTTCAGCTTGCGCGCCTTGCGCAGGAACGCGTCCATCGTGGGGTCCCGGCCATAGAGCGACTGCGCGCTGGCCGCGGCCTCCGCCAGCGCCTTGGCGGACGCGACGGGGTCCTTCGTGGACTGGGCAAGCGCGCGCTCCAGGCGCACGCCGCACGCGGCCCACACCTCGCGGTCGTGGAGGATGAGCAGCTGGCGCTGGTTCACCGCGGACAGGCTGCGCACCAGCTCATCCAGCGACTCCGTCACGGTGAGCAGCGCCTGCTTCTCCGGGGCGTCCTGGAGCGCGAGCGCGCCAATCTCCGCGCGGGCCTCCACGATGTGGCGCTTGTCCTGCGCGCGCAGGTTCCGGTACGCGGCGGTGCGGCCGAAGGCGTCCAGCTCCGTCTGGAGCTGCTGCGCGTTCCACAGCACCTCCTCCGGCTTCGCGTCGCGCACCTTGTTGAGCCGCGCCCCGACGATGCGGGCCAGGTCGGACGTGATGGCGCGCACCGTGACGGCCGCCTTCACCTCCGCCTCGTAGCCGGGCACCACCTGGGCGCGGGACACCTCGCCGAAGGTGCTCGCGGACTCGAAGACGAGCTGGCTCATCTGTTCGCGGTAGTCGGACCGGAAGCGTTGGATTTCCGCCAACAGCTGCCAGCGGTCGCTCACCACGGACGGGTTGCGCATGGCCTCGCCCAGCTGGGTGATGCTCTGGGCCAGCTTCGTCATGCCCTCCTGGAGGATGGCGGGCACGTCCGTGGAGCCCTTGCCGCGCGACGCGGACGGCGGGGGCGTGCCGGGGAACTGCTCCCGGATGACGTTGAGCAGCGCGTTGACGTCCATCACCGTGTCGCGGATGACGGGCGCCATCTCCTCCCACAGCGACAGGTCGGGGCTGGCGTCGACGACGGGCGTCTCGTACTTCACCAGGTCCAGGTCGCTCAGCCGGGAGATGGCATGGGCCGCGGCGAGATACACCGCTCGCAGCCGCGCGGCGAAGGCGCGGTCGGGCAGCGACTGGAGGATTTGTTCGAGCCTCGGGGTCAATGAGGCCAGCGGGGGATTCTCGGCGGCAGCGGACACGTTGCCCCCACTCTACCGCTCGACATCGCGTCCGGGGAGTTCTAGCAAGCGTCCCGGGCCCATCAGCTGGGCCGGGGAGTCCACGGAAATGATCCAGGTCTGTCTGTGGGAGGACGGCAGGGCTGTCTCGGGGGGTGAAGAGCTGCTCGACCGGCCGGGGCCCAAGTGGATCGACGTGCTGGAGCCGAACGCGGAGGTGATGGGCCGCCTGGCCGAGCGCTTCCAGCTGCACCGCCTGGCCGTGGAGGACTGCCTGCACCTGGACCAGCGGCCCAAGCTGGAGGAGTACCCGCACCACCAGTTCATCGTGATGCAGGGCTTCAGCTGCGGCTCGGACGTCACGGAGCTCACGCTGCACGAACAGCACTTCTTCCTCGCGCAGGACTGGCTCATCAGCGTGCACGCGCTGAAGCTGCCGGGCCATGACTCCGTCCTGAGGCGCGTGAAGGACGACCCCGCGGGCACGCTGGGCCGGGGCGTGGACGTCATCCTCTACCTGCTCGCGGACGCGCTCGTGGACGCGCAGTTCCCCATCATGGACGACTTCGGCGACCGGCTGGACGACCTGGAGGACGCCATCTTCGCCGAGCCGGATCCGGAGCACCTGCAGCGCATCTTCCAGCTCAAGCGCGCGCTGGTGACGCTGCGCCGCGTGCTGTCCCCGCAGCGGGACGTGGTGGGCATGCTGTCGCGCCGGGGCATCCCGCAGATTCAGGAGAAGACGACGCTGTACTTCCGCGACGTCTACGACCACCTGGTGCGGCTGTACGAGCAGATTGACGCCAGCCGCGACGTGGTGGGCAACGTGATGGACGGCTACCTGTCCATGGTGGCCCAGCGCACCAACGACATCAGCAAGCAGCTCACCATCTTCGCCACCCTCTTCCTGCCCCTGTCCTTCATCGTGGGTTTCTTCGGGCAGAACTTCGAACAGTTGACGGGACCATGGTGGTACGCCGCCATGTGGGGGACCATGGTGGGCTTCCCGTTGGGGCTCGTCGGCTGGTTCAAGTACAAGAAGTGGATTTGATGACGCCGCGCGCGGCTCGGTGGGAGGCACGCATGCTGACGGTCGCCGTGGATGGGACTCCGCTGTTCTACCGGGACGTGGGCCAGGGGCTGCCGGTGCTCCTCATGCACGCCTTCCCGCTGGATGGCTCCGCGTTCGACCGGCAGGTGGCCGCGCTGTCCGGGCGCTACCGCTTCCTCGTGCCGGACCTGCGCGGCTTCGGCCAGAGCCGGTTGGGTGAAGGCCCCACGGAGATGCGAAAGCTGGCGCAGGACGCGCTCGCGCTCCTGGACGCGCTGAACATTGACACCGCGGTGGTGGGCGGCGTGTCCATGGGCGGCTACGCGGCCCTGGCGCTCCTGCGCGAGGACCCGGGCCGGGTGCGCGGGCTGGTGCTGTCGGACACGCAGTGCACCGCGGACGACGCCGCCGGGAAGGACAAGCGCGAGGCCACCGCGCAGCAGGCGCTCAAGGAGGGCTCGGCGTCCGTCGTCCAGGGGCTGGTGCCCAAGCTGGTCCACGCGGGGCCGGACTCGCCGGTGGGCCGCGAGGTGACGAAGCTGGGGCTGGCCGTGCCGCCGGAGTCCATCGCCGCCGCGCAGCGGGGCATGGCGCTGCGGGTGGACAGCAAGGACCTGCTCGCGCGCTACGCCGGGCCCGCGCTGATTGTCGTGGGCGAGCACGACGCGGTGACGCCGCTGGCGAAGGCGAAGCAGATGGCGGACCTGGTGCAGGGCGCGCGGCTGGAGGTCATCCCCGGCGCGGCGCACCTGCCCAACCAGGAACAGCCGGAGGCGTTCAACTCGGTGCTGGACAGCTTCCTCGCGTCGCTGGCCTGATGGACGCCTGCCGTCCTCTCGCCAGGGAAGTGCGCGATGATGAAGTCCCCCGCTCCGGAGCCCATGTACCTGCCCGACGTCGAGTCGCACGAGTCCGACGGGCACTACGGGAAGATGATCGCCATGGCGCGGGCCGGGGGCATGACGCCGCCGGGCATCTGGCACCTGTTCGCCTTCAAACCGCGCATGACGGACGCGCTGTCCGCCTTCACGCATGAGGTGATGCGCGGCCCGTCCCCGCTGTCCGCCGGGCTGCGGGAGCTCATCGCCGCGTACACGTCGCGGCGCAACGCCTGCGTATTTTGAACGGGCTCTCACGCCGCGGTCGCGGCGGAATTGCTGGGCAGCACGGAGCGCGTCCAGGCGGTGCTGGACGATGTGAAGACGGCCCCCATCCCGGAGGCCGAGAAGGCGTTGTTCGCCTTCGTGGACCAACTCAACGACGCGCCCGGAGACGTGCGCCGCGAGGACGTGGAGCGCCTGAAGGCAGCCGGCTGGACGGACGAGGCCGTCTACGACGCGGTCTCCGTCTGCGCCCTCTTCAACTTCTACAACCGGTGGATTGACGGCACCGGCGTGCAGGGCCTCTCACCGGCCATGTACGAGCGGTCCGCGAAGCGCATGGCCGCGGGCGGCTACCTGCCCGCGCCCCCCCCGGGCTCCCCACCGCCATCCTCCGGCGGGGACCCGGAGCGCTGACATCACCTGAATCAGGGCTGGCAGACGGCCTGCGAGTCCTGCACCGCGCACGACGAGCAATCCGCCGTCTTCACCAGCACGCCCTGCTGGCACGTGAGGAGCGCGTTGCCGTTCGGGCTGCACGTGCCCTTGCCCTCGGCGGCCACGGCGCACCCGTCATTCTCCTGGTTGAGGGACGTGTCGCACCGCACGCTGTCCGCCAGCTCGCGGCAGCCCAGCGGCCCGCGGCACGCCAGCGGACGCCAGGTGCCGTTGCGGCACTCCAGGGCCTGCGCGTCGTCCTGGCACACGTAGTCGCCGCCGTCACACGAGTCGCCCGAGCCCGGCCCTCCACAGCCGGAGAGGAGGAAGGAACCGACGAAGGCCAGGAGCGCGAGGGAGAGACGTTTCATGGGTGGCGGCGACTCTTTTCGACAGGTATTTCGCTGTCAACCGCCGCCGAGCGTCTCGCGGAAGTAACGCCGGAAGTTGCCACCCATCACACGTTCCACCCAGGACTCCGGGTGTCGTTTGAGCAGGGCTTCCGTGAGTCGCGGCAAATCCGTCACGTCCCGCATGCCCCGGGGCAGCGCCACCATGCCGTCGTAGTCACTGCCCACGCC